>DATKVT010000150.1 GCA_035529935.1 Williamwhitmania sp.
TATCACCACGCATGAATATATTCCCTAAAAAGCGATGACCAACTCTAGGACCGGCAATGTCGATGGAAGGAACGGTCATTTGCTGACTTTCCTGACTGTCGCTACTGCGGTTGTTCACGTTGTCAACGGCGAATGATTTAATGGAAACGGTCCCAACTAGGTCGGAAAGATAAATTGGCTTGTCGTATTCATGGGTGGTCTTGCCATTAACTGTATAGTAGATGCTCTTCACCCCCGCCTTGTTGTCTACGGCTGAAATGCGCAACTGCGAACGACCCGATGAATATGAACGGCCATTGAGCAGGTAGCTATTCCCCGAAATTTCCTCAAAAACGAGCGGTGGAGTCTTGTCCACGAAAAACGAGAAAGTTTGTGGTGCTTCCTTGTTGCCTGCCATATCCTCGGCATAGTATGTAATTGAGTGGTCGCCCTCAATCATAGTTGCGGTTTTCAGTGGCAGTCCATAGCGGAATTCATGCCCCCCATCGAGCTTGTAAAGTATTTTTCGCACGCCATTGGCATCGGTGGCCTTGAGCACAATGGCTGACCTACCCGAGAGGGTATTCTCATACCTATCGCCTTCAATGGTTAATGCTGAAACGGGTGGCGTTCCATCCACCAGAACCTGCAAGCTTCCTACGCTCTCCTTATTGCCAACCTTATCGATGCTGAAAAACTTTAGGTCATATTTCTTTTCCTTATCAAGGGCAATTGTATCGGTATACTCAAAGTAAGGTTCACCATCAATGGAGATAAATATTCCTTCCAATCCTGCTAGGTCGTCGCTGGCAGAAAACGTTATGATGCAAGGATTTTTTGCATACCAAAGCTTGGTAAATTCCTTTTCCCCATTACTTAAGCCATAGGTTGTTTCGGGTGCCTTACCGTCGGCATATATTTCAAACGGAACCTTATGGCCAAGCTTAAGGTCAAGGTGGGTCATTGTGTAACGGCCGGCAGAAGTGAGCTTAACAGTATACTTGGAGTTTACCTGCATTGGCAGGGCATTCGAGCCATCACGCTTAGTTCCGAGGTAAAACCTCACGCTTGTATTCTTCTTAAAAATCACCTTACCCAATGAATCGGAACTGCTGCTTTGCCCCATGGAAGCTGAGGTATAGAGAAGGAGAAATGTAAGTATGGTAATGAGTTTATTCATAATTCCATGCACTATTTCAAGGGTAATAGTTTAAATTCCACTCTACGGTTGGCCTGGTATTCCTCTTCGGTGCACTTTACACCTTTTATGCAACCATTTACAGGGTTCTTATCTCCCATGCCTATTGCCTTAAGACGTTTTGCAGCAATTCCTTTTGATGCAAAATAGTTGAGTACGGCACTGGCACGCTTCTGTGAAAGCTTAAGATTATATTCCGAGCCACCTCGGCTATCGGTGTAGGCAGAAATTTCAATACGAATCACTGGATGTTCATTCATCATTTCGATGAGCGATTGCAGCTCGCTATAAGAGTCGGGGCGGATATGAGCGCTGTTGTAGTCAAAGAAAATATCCTGCATATTAATGGTAGCCTCAAAATCAATCAGCACGTCAGCAACCAGCGTATCTCCAACATTTCCAACATTATCCACAGCAAACATATACACCTTTTGCTCCCCAACCTTATCGAAGAGGATGGTGTTGACAGGAGCGAAATGAACATTGTCGGTAGAGTAGTAGGAGGCATACACTCCTGATTTGTCGTCCCTTGCAACAACCTCCGCTTGGGCTCCCTTCTGGCAATAGAAGCTATTTTTGTATTTAACGCTAAGCCCATTAGTAAATCGAAGCTCCGATTTTGGTCCCTTGGCATCGGCAACAATTTTAAACCGCACCTTCTCACCAGTAGCAGGATTGGTGTAGACAAAGAAGTGGCTCCCAGGTCCATCGAAAAACATGGGATTTGTAAATTTTGCTTCACCCGGAATGAGTTCCTTCTTCCCACCCGCCGTGTCAACAAAAAAGTAGGCAGGAGCATTAACCTGAATAAACATCCGTCCCAAGGAATCCTGATAAACCCCCTTGGGTGGAAGTGCAACTTGAGCTTCAGTAAATTCTGCACCACAGATAAAAAACATGCAAACTATAAGAAAGCGATGTATCATAAGTAATAATTGTAATCGAATAAACTAGCCAGAGAAAATCCTATGAGCTAATTACTTCACTTCTCATCCTAATCAATCATTGTTTCATGAAAAATCAACACTGTGTGCTATTGAAGTTTCGAACTGCTGCAACTAATTGGCAATAAATATAGCTCATCAAAACGCTTCTACCTAGCAAACCAAAAGAAATTGTTTGTTAAATCACAACCGTTACCAGTAATTTCACCAGCCCAATAATATGATTCTAGCTATCAACCAAGTAACACCAAACCGATTGCGCTAAACAATATTCACCGGAAACATTGGATCGCCAAGCTTAAACCCCATTACCAATATATCGTCAAGCTGTGGCTCCGATAACCCCATCCACTTGCTAAGCATCTCTTCGAGATGAACCTTTTGCTCCTCCATTGGCAGGCGATGAATCTCCAACAAAAATTCGCGAAGACGGCGGGAGGTGTATTTAACGCTGTCGGGCCCACCAAACTGGTCTAGCAGCCCATCACTAAATATGTAGCAACAGGTAGGTTTATCAATATTTATGGTATGCTGCGTAAATTCTCTTCGGCTCTCCTTCTGTGATCCACCAACCGGAACAGTATCACCTTTGATGGTGAAAACCTCATTGTTCTGAATGTAAACAAGCGGATTACGAGCGCCAGCATAGTCCAGCGTGCGGCCATGGTTACTGAGCACACAAAGGGCCATTTCCATACCGTCTCGGTTTTCGTTTTTATACTGCTTAAGCATGAAACGAACAGATCGATGCATTTCGTTGAGAATCTCATCGGCCCTTGAAGCACCCGTTCGTGTGATATTCTCCAAAAGGTTCACCCCAATCATGCTCATAAAAGCGCCTGGAACACCATGACCAGTACAATCGGCAGCCGTAATGAAAAACTTTTGATCGTTATCCTCCGGTTGGTCTTGGTTTAGCATGTATCTAATGGACGGATGCGACTTTGCAAACCAGTAAAAGTCACCACTAACCACATCGCGAGGTTTTAGAAAAATGAACGATTCGGGAATAATCTTGTGCAAGCTCTCCTCCGTTGGCAGCAAGGCCTCCTGAATACGTTGAGCATAGGAGATGCTACCGTTTATATTATCGTTTTGCTTGCGAATCTGCACAAATGCCTTGGAGAGCTCCTCGTTTTTGGCCTCAATTTCGTCACGCTGAGCGGCAATTTCACCATTTTGTTTTTCGAGCAAATGGTTGGCCCTACGTTTTTGATTGTAGCCGTATAGGACAAGTCCTGCAAGAAGAAGTAGAATAAGCCCTATTCCAATGATGACATTGCGGATAATTGCCTGTGTTCTGAGCGTGGCAGCCTGCAGCTCCTTTTCCTTGCTTAATAGGCCTATTTGAAGCTGCTTTTCTATTGAAACCTTCTCCACTTGGTGAAGTGCTGCTTTGGTGGTGCTGAGGACCTGCTTTTGACTTAGAAGTTCCTCCTCTGTTAATTTTTTTTGTTCAACTACTTGCGAAACAGTTTGGTTGGCCTCCTTTACCTCCTCATCCTTCTTGTCCATCTGGTCTTTCTGAATCTTATGGCTAAAAGAGGTGTAGAGGTCGAAATACTGAGTCGCTTTACTTTCATCTCCCAGCTGACGCTCACACTCAGCAAGCAATCCGTAGGTATTTCGGATTAAGTTTATATCGTTTAGTTCTCGGGCAAGAGCATTGGCCTCGGTAAGCGCAATAACGGCCTCCTTCTGCTTTCCAATCTCCATTTGAGCCGAAGCAATATTTATAAGCATGCCAACTATGTCTGGCTTTTTCTGCAGCTGGCGGTTGATTGCCAAACTTTTCTGGAACCAGCCAATGGCCTTATCGTAGCTCTCCTGGTTGGCAGAGATCACACCAAGGTTTCCGTATATGGAGCGTAGGGCATTGGTGTTGCCAATCTTCTCATTCATATTGGCAGCCTTTAGAAAGTAATCGGTTGCGCTTTTGGATTGGTTATTTGCCCAGTAAGAGTTGGCTACTTTACCATAGTACATAGATGCCTCGGCATAGCTTCCACTGCTCTCGCTTGCCTTGCCTTGAGCAATGTTTTGATCAATTGCATTTTGAACTTCGGGGGTTAGGTTTTGACCCACCAATGGTGTTTGCAACAGTAGGCCAAATGATACGCAATAAATAATCAAAAACGACCTTCTTATTTTGATCATAGGCTTCACTATTAATTACTTTAAATCGAGACATAGGTAAAGGGAATATCGCACATTCGTTCCATCTCATTTCCCTCATCAAGGGCATCCTCATCCTCACTGCTGTACACCCACATTATCTTCACCGTATTTCCATGCTCCTTGACGCTATCCAGAATCTCCAATATCTCAATGATTCGTTTGGCTGAGGCCGAATTCATATAGGTGATTTGCATTGTAAAGGTTGTAACCTCACAGGGTTCCTCTGCATACTTCCGAACCCAGCCAATGGCGTGGTGGTAATACTCAAAGGCATCATCGGGAAGCGATTTTCCCGAAATGGTCAGTTCTCCTGTCTTGCCATTGAAATCTATTGAAGGAGTGTCCTCCCTTCCTATAACGCTAAATTTTATTTCTGCACTATTTAACATAAGCTCCGATATGTTGATACAGTTTACTTAATCCTACAAAAATAGTTTCGATCATTCAATTAGTGGAAAATATGAACAACTAAATTGGTGATATTAGTCACCCATCTGCCTCGGGTCTATTTCCAATTCGCTTACGCCATTAATTCTCACTTTCGGAAGGCCGACCGCTACCGTCTTGTTAGCCTCCACGTTGTTAACAATGTTGGCCAAAGCATCAAGTTTCCCAAACGACAAACAATAACTAATATTTGGAGTATACGCCACCAAAAGAGTCATGCCTGCTTCACCAAACCAAAAATATGAAAAGCCTTCAACCTCAAAAATAGGAGTTTAAAGGCAGGAATGGGTATACCTATCCCCATAAATTTACGAGAGTAAGCTAATTGCTGATGCAGAAACAACAATAGCCGCCAAAATCGTTCATTATTTTACAACATCAAATATTTATCAAGTTATAGAAATCCACTATCTTTAGCAAACGAAATCATGGCACGGGAATTCATCACCAAGATTTAACAGAAAATCATTAACCCATGTTCTACCTTCAATGCAACCGCTGTAACCACCTCAACGAAGTAAAATCGGAATATCAGGTGATGTGCGAAAAGTGTGGCGCTAAGATGAAAAACACTTATGCACAGTGGAAAATTTCTCGACCAAACGGAACGTTCGACAGCTACTTAGCGGAATGCTGCATAAGCAAAGATCGACTGAATGAACAGCAGCAGGCTGCATCGAAAATTGAGCAGGAGAAGCGCAAAACTTACACCATAGCCTGGATTCTGGGTGCCGTTGCCATCGTTTTTATTGGGCTCACAGCAGCATTCTATGGTAAGGCCATCACTGAAGTGTTTAGCCAGTGGCTCAGAACAAGCAACGGAATGGTTTGGACATACCAAGAAGTGGGTACCGAAGGGCTGGAACTCAACTTCCCCAAAACCTTTGAGGAGACCGACGCCATTGCCAACCACATGCCTCCCGCAGCGAAGGCTCATTTCTCTAAGATTGAAACGCACATTGCCGGCTTTAATAAGGAATTTATTGCCTTAGCCATTACCATGGTTACCACTGAACCTGACTCGGGAAACTTGAAGAATTATGCGCAGATGGGGCTCTCCATTATGGGCAATACCCCCAATGCACAAGAATATACAACACAAGAATACCAGATAAACGGATACCCCGCCATTCTTCTAAAGGGAACCTATCCCGTTGATAATAAAAGTCGTGGGTTCCAGCTGGTGCTCACCGGCTCGGGAACAAACTATTGGATGGTGCTGGTGATTTACCCTGGTCACGATAACGATGCGGAGCGAATTGCGGATAGGCTAATTAAATCGACTAGAATTAAGAGGGATTAGGAGAGGTTTCTTGTTTGCCTTCGGTGAACTCCCTTCGGTCGGTTCTTGTTTCTTGTTTCTTTCGCCGAGCTCTCCGGCCTTTGACGGATCGGTTCTCGCTCCTGGTTTCTAGGTTCACTTTTCACTTTTCACTTTTCACTTCTTGTCTTCACAAACCTCTCTCCACTAGGTCCTTGTTGCATTGCTATATCCTTTCCAAATTATCCTTGGTCATATCGCTGCTAACATTTCCGGTGTTTAGGGTTCCCTTTGGTTCAAATAGCATAACTGAAACCTCTTGCTCGGCAACAGGCCTATGTTCAACACCCCGGGGAACAATGATGAACTCCCCCTCATGCACTTCAACTTGCTTTTCCCGGAACTCCAGCGTAAGCTGCCCTTTAAGCACAAAGAACATTTCGTCCTCATTGTCGTGCTTATGCCACACAAATGGCCCCATAAACTTGGCCAACTTAACGTGCTGTCCATTCAGTTCACCTACAATTTTTGGGCTCCAGTGGTCGCTAAAGAGTGCCAACTTTTGCGCAATATTCACCTTTTCCATTGGTAATGAATTTTCATTAAGGTCGCAATGTACAATGTTAAGAGAACTATTCAGAAATGCTAAAACAGCAACTTCATTCGGCTTAATAGATCTCCATCATTCCTTCGACCAAATTCGAAGATTCAAATTCAAATCCTCCACGAGGTCGGTGTAAAGCTTCAACGGAGTATAGTTTTCCATTACAAACTCAAAATTGAACGGTTTAAACAGCGTAGGTTCAAATAGGTTGGTATACTGGGGTATGGCGCAATAAAGCCGATTGTCTACAAATGAAAATGAAATATCTTTCTTTGTTTTCCGCTCATATTCCACGATGCGCTGCATCAGGCTTGGAGTAAGTAGATACCTAGCCTCTAACTGATCGCTGCCATAAACATTAAATTTTGAATTAAACTCAGCATCCTCCAGCAAAACTCTTGAAAAGCTATTCAACAGATTAATTTTAACCTTTTCGCGAAATGCCGAAAACTTTTTAGGTAATACAAAGGTTTTTGAAGTAAAATTCTTATTAAACGAGGCAGAAATAAAGATACCCTGAAATACAACTTTTTCGAGGTTAGACTGCGCCTTCGCCTCGCAAAACATGATACTGGCATTGCCCATCTTAAATCGCATAAAATCCTCACCCTGCACATTTATAAGATAGCTAGGCATCAGCATGCTCTTTTCTAAAACAGATTTTGCAATCTTCTGCCGAGCAATGTATTCATAATCTTCATACAGGAATCCAAGCAGCTTCGGCAATATTCCGTATTTGTATTGCTTGGTAAGATGAGCCGACAACTTCAGCAACACCTGAAAGGCAAAACCAAGGAAAAAGAAGGTGGGAACAATGAATATAGCTACCAAGAAGGATAGTTCAGACAGTAAACACAGCCCTGAAATAATTACACTCGCAAGTGCCAAGTAGGAGAATAACCTAACTCTCCTTACATTGGATAGCCTATATTGCTCCAACGGCTCAAGAAGAGCCTTAAACTCCGCCTCATAAAAGTGCTGCAGCTCAACCTCAGACTTCATCAAACCGCTAATTAAAGAGCTCCTTGGCCATTACGTTTGCTCGCTCATTAGCCTCAATTTCAAAAACATTAAGAGGTGAAAAGCCCAATCTTTTTGCAATTAAATTTGAGGGGAATGTTAGTATGGCATTGTTAAAATCGGTAACCGCTGAGTTGTAGTAGCGCCGTGATGCAGCTATTTGCTCCTCGGTTTCATTCCATGAAGCCTGCAGCTTCAAAAAATTTTGATTGGCCTTTAAATCGGGATAGTTCTCCACCGAAAGCATTAGATTGCTAACCCCTTTTGATAGTTCATTGTACAGGCCAACCTTTTCTTGGCTGGACAAACCATCCGCGAATTTTGCTCTAAGAGCAGTTACATGCGACAGTACAGTGGCCTCATGAACCATATACTGCTTTACCGTTTCTACAAGGTTGGGGATAAGATCGTATCGTTTCTTCAACATTGTATCTACCAAACCAAATGCATTTTCAGTCTGGTTCTTTCGCGTAATTATTGTGTTGTAAAGGAAGATAACGTAAAGAACAAATACACCCAATACTCCTAAAATAATGTAGCCTACCATACTCGGTTGATTTAAAGATAAAATACCAGAAGAGAGAAATTCTTCGCCTAGGAGGATTAACAAAATCCTCCATTTACATAAACGAAGTTAAGAAAATTACTGGCTTTTCGGCATCGCTCTAGGAAGAAAGTATGGAATAGCTATCGCATTTTTGATTTCGACACCCGTGGTTAAACCAAAAAAATCCGTTAGCAGCAACTCTAAAAAAAACCAATACTTGTGATTTGGTAAATTTTAGGGTGATGCCAACGGATTACAAAAGTATTTATTATTTCAGTCTCAATATCGAATCTGCTATCTTTAAGGTGCTTATTAATTACAAGCTAAAAGTCGAGTTATATAAGAAGTTGTTCAAAATAATTAGTGCTAAGAATTGTCAACAAAATATCCTACTTAAAACTTCTCATAATCATCGTCAAAACCATTTGTGGTCAGGTGCAAATTGATAGGTTTTTCTTTGCTTGGAGTACTTTTTGTCGGTTGCTTATGTTCAGCTTTAACTATGTGAGCGACATTTACGGAGTGCGGTTGTTTTTGAACCACCTTATTCTGAAACCCTGAATTTAACGTCCTTTTCTTCGACTCAAATTCATTTTCCAACTTAAAGAAGGAGATCATTTCCAGCAGCTGATCTGCCTGACCCGCCAACTCTTCAGAGCTGGTCGCCATCTCTTCGGATGCTGCAGCATTTTGTTGGGTAACCTGGTTAAACTGCTGAATGCCATTATTAATTTGTAACGCACCGGAGTTCTGCTCATTGCTAGCCGCAGTGATTTCTTGTACGAGTCGTGCTGTTTTTTCAATTTCAGGGACTATCCCAAACATTAGCTTGTTGGAATCTTCCGTTGCTCTAACGCTCTTTTTGGTCAAGTCATCAATCTCAACAGAGGCAACCTGGCTCCGCTCAGCCAATTTCCTCACTTCCGAAGCAACTACGGCAAATCCACGGCCATGCTCCCCTGCTCTCGCGGCTTCAACAGCAGCATTAAGCGCTAGAATATTTGTTTGACGAGCAATTTCCCCAATAATGGAGACCTTGTCTGCAATATCCTGCATGTAGGATAGCGTAGCCTCAGCAGCCTCACCAACCTTTTTAATCCCATGAGCAGCATTCAGTGCAATTTTCTCTGTTTGCTGTGCATTTTCACTGTTTTGCTGAATATTGGCGGTCATCTCCTCAATGGACGATGAGATTTGCTCCGATGAGGAAGCTTGCTCCGATGCCCCCTGGCTCATCTGCTGAGAACCATTGCTCATTTGCTGACTAGAAGTGGCAATGATATTGCTGGCATTGCGGAACTCAGAGATAATATTGGCGGTGGATTTAACCATATCGGAAAGAGATTGCATCAAATCATCCTTATCGGAACGTTTCTTCAATTCTATGGTCAAATCTCCATCTGCAATTAGCTTCGCTTTTGAAGCAATATCCTTGTTTACATCAATAGTTGAATTAACGGCTTGGTTTATCACATGGAACATCTCCTTTGCCTCGAATGTGTCTACATCCCCCTTATCAACGTCAAGATTGATAGCAAGATCACCCAACGCGAGGCTTTGAAGCGCCCCTGTCAACTTTTTCGCCTCGTTGTTTTGATAGGTGCTCACCTTTTCAATCTTGCGCATCGTCTGCTTAATAGCTGTTTGGTCCGTAACTATCTCAATAGCACCAACAATCTTTCCCTCCATATTTTTAATGGGAACCGCAGAATAGGAAATATCGATTTCCGAGCCTTTTGGTTTTGCAATTGCTTCGCTAACCTCTTCCCTATTGCTTATCATTGCCCTACTGCAGGCACAATTGCCAGTTCTACAGTCGCTGGTTTTAAAGTGGTCGTAGCACTTTGTCCCATTCAGCTGCTTGCTGCTCTTATCGTTAACCCTTGCACCCACCTCATTCATGTATTGAATATTGAATTCATTGTCGATTATCATTATGGGGGTTGGAAGGTTGTCGAATAGGCCGACCAAGGAATCCAGTGTTTTATTTACACCAACAATAATCTCTCGAAATTCAAAGTTTATTTTTTGAACATTGCCCCTAACGTCAAGTTTCCCAACAACTGCTGCCTCAACCAACTTTCTTGTTTCTGCAACAATTGAATTAAGTATGCCCTGTACATTCCGGGCAATAACAAAGCCTAGGGTAACGGCAATAAACAAAACGATGAAGATAAGTATTATCATAAAGGTAGTTGCACTGTTTGCCAGCTGAGTATTTCCTTCCGACGAAGTTTTAGCGTAGGTATCGTTGTCAGCCACCAGCTCGTCTATCGCTTTTTGCAAACGATTACTAGCCTCGTACATAGGGCCGTGCACAATTTTAAATGCACCCACGTTGTCATGGTTTTCCGCCAACAGCTCTACTTGAGGGATATATCCCATGTAAGCGGCTCTTGCATCAAATACCTCCTGATAATTTTTTCTGTTCAGCTCATCCGTAACTGTACCCGCCAGCAAGCTGAGCTGCTTACCCCAATCCTCATTTATTGCTCCAATGCGGTTAAAAATGGCCTTCTTTGACAACACGCTATCAGCTAAAATTGCATCCCTGACGCTCACTCTTACAAGCTGATAATCGGTTGATATAGCCGTTGTATACTCCAACGGCAGAACGCCGTTTTCGTACAGTGCGGTATCAGCATTATCGATTTGTTTTAATCGAACAATGCCAAAGTACGCCACGATGATTGCCAGCAAAGCAACAATTGCAAAGCCGATAAAAAGTTTACTCCTAATTCTCATTGTGCTAAACATTACTAGTTCCTCCCTTTATGTAATCACTATTATTAAACATTTTCTGAGATATCTGTTCCTCAGAATATTTCTTGACTATGAAGATTCATGATTCCCTTGTTGAAAAATCATCTTTGCTTTAATCACAATAAACTTTCATTCAACACTCCGTTTCCAGATCAAACTTTTCATCATAATTCTCTTGCAGACATCCACTAACAGATTTTAACAAATCTACGGGCTTCAGGTATCGCTTAAACTGAAATTGCGGTGATTAATGTTTACAATAAAACTGATAAGCATCAACTTACAACGCAAATCGCTGTAGAACTAAACTTTATGTAACTGGAATACCCTATATAATGCACCTCACCCATTTTCTCCACAGAATATTTGATAAGTTAGTACTAACTAACTATATTTACTCCATGGAAAAATTACTCGACGCAATATCGCAGCTATCAAACATGATTGGACAGACTGAGGAGTCGGCAAAGGAGCAGTACAACTTATCCAATCTCACCCAAATCCAGATGCACTATTTGGAAACCATTGACGCGCTCAATAATCCCAATATTACAGAACTTGCAGCCCGACTCAAGCTCACAAAACCAACCGTTAAAGTGGCTGTTGACAAGCTCATTGAGAAGAGTTACATATACAAAATTCAGTCCGACGAGGATAGGCGAAGCGCACATTTGCACCTGACCGAAAAGGGCAAGCTAATTAATCAGATGCACGGCTATGCGCACAAGCTCATTGCCGAGTCTATCCGCAAAAAATTGAACGACGACGAGCTGGAATCATTGCTTAGGCTCCTAACCAAAATCGTGTCTGATTAGTTTTTTTCTTCGTATAGTTAGCATATACTAACCAATAAAATGCCCCATGCAAACCTCCATTGATGCTTCCAAACTTAAAGGGCTAACCTCACAAGAGGTAGCGAGCAAACTAGAAAAAGAGGGTTACAATGAACTACCCTCCTCAAAGCCAAAAAATGTAGCCCAAATTGCGCTGAGCGTCGTTAAGGAGCCCATGTTTATCCTCCTTGTTGCGTGCGGAACCCTCTACCTTACACTAGGTAACTTACAGGAAGGCATCATGCTCATGGGGTTCGTTTTTGTCATCATGGGCATTGAGTTCTACCAGGAGAAGAAAACCGAACAGGCGCTGGATGCGCTCAAAGACTTAGCTAGCCCAAGGGCACTTGTTATACGTGACGGAGAAACGAAGAGAATACCGGGAAAGGAGGTTGTAACCGACGACATTGTCGTACTTCAGGAAGGAGACCGGGTTCCGGCTGATGCTCTGGTTCTCAGTAGCATCAACCTGTCAGCAGACGAGTCGATGCTTACCGGAGAGTCGCTGCCTGTGCTGAAAAGGGAATGGACGGAAGGTGATAAACCGTTCGTTCCTGGCGGGGATGACATACCCGTTGTTTACTCGGGCTCCATGATAGTTCAGGGAAATGGAATTGTTAGGGTCACCGCAACCGCCATCAACACGGAGATTGGCAAAATTGGCAAGGCGCTGGAGTCGGTGAAAGAGGAGCCTACACAGCTGAAAAGAGAAATTGGTAAGATGGTAAAGCGTCTGGCAATTATTGGGATAGTGCTGTGCATCATGGTTATTACTATTTACACGATTACGAGAGGTGATCTGCTGAATGGATTTTTGGCCGGCATTACTCTAGCCATGGCCATGCTTCCAGAAGAATTTCCTGTGGTATTAACCATCTTTCTGGCACTTGGTGCCTGGCGAATATCGAAAAAGAGTGTTTTAACGCGCAAGCCGGCAGCCATTGAAACACTTGGTTCTGCAACGGTACTGTGCACCGATAAAACGGGCACCCTCACCCAGAACAAAATGACCGTAGCATCGCTCAATAACGGTGCTGATACTTTTGGAATACATGCAAATGGAACAATCCCCGAACCTTTTCATGAAATTATCGAATACGGAATTTTGGCAAGTCAGGCAAACCCGTTCGACCCCATGGAACGGGCAATAATTAACGTGGGTGAGCAATTCCTTCAAAACACTGAGCATATCCATTCAACCTGGGTAATGGAAAAAGAATATCCGCTATCCAAAGACTTGCTGGCAATGTCGAGGGTATTCTCAAATACCGGCTCAGAGGAGAGGGTGATTGCTGCCAAGGGCGCTCCCGAAGCCATCTTCGACCTATGTCACCTAACAAGCTCAACCGCTGCCACCTTCGAAAAAGAGCTAGCACAAATGGCATCCAACGGTCTGCGGGTGCTCGGCGTAGCTAAAGCAAAATTGCTCCCGGGTAGCCTTCCCTCCCAGCAGCACGATTTTGATTTTGAATTCTTAGGGTTGATAGGCCTAGCAGATCCCATCCGACCCAATGTGCCAAAAGCCATTAAAGAGTGCCACAATGCAGGTATTCGGGTAATAATGATTACTGGCGATTACCCCGTAACAGCAATCAATATTGGGCGAGAAATTGGCTTAACCAATCCAGACCTCTGCATTACCGGCCCGGAGCTACAAAACATGACAGACGAAGAGCTCAACGAGCGAATCAAGGATGTCAACATCTTTGCACGGGTGGTACCGGAGCAAAAACTAAAAATAGTAAATGCGCTAAAACGGAATAAAGAGGTTGTTGCCATGACCGGTGATGGAATTAACGATGCTCCTGCTCTAAAGGCAGCAAACATTGGCATTGCCATGGGCGAAAAGGGTACCGATGTGGCCAGAGAAGCCTCCTCTCTCGTTCTAATGGATGACAACTTTGCCTCAATTGTTGCAGCCATAAGAATGGGCCGACGAATATTCGATAACCTGCAAAAGGCACTGAGCTACATCTTTGCCATTCACGTTCCAATTGCAGGTCTGTCGCTAATCCCAGTGCTCTCTGGAAGCCTACCACTAATTCTCTGGCCGGTTCACATCGTCTTTCTTGAACTAATTATCGACCCGGCATGCTCCATTGTTTTTGAGGCTGAGGTTGAGGAAAAGAACGTAATGTCCCGACCACCAAAGAAAATTGATGAGCCGTTTTTTGGTCTGAAGAAAATATTGCTGAGCTGCACCCAGGGCGTGAGCATTTTGATAATTTCGCTCCTCGTATACTTTATTGGTCTCAAGTTGGGTTACACCGAAAAGGAGGTGAGAACCTTAACATTTGTTACACTTATTGTTTCCAACATAGCAATCATTCTCTCGAACCGCTCGTGGACTTCCAATATCTTCCAGATTCTGCGTACTCCCAATAAAGCGGTACTGTGGGTTGTTGGCGGTGCCATCCTCTTTTTGATTCTTGCCCTCAACGTTCCATTTCTTCAAGAGCTCTTTCTTTTTGGGAAGGTTAGCGCTGTAGCAATATTGATAAGCACATTAGCAGGACTATCGAGCATTGCTTGGTTCGAAATATATAAGCAGATGAAAAGGGCATAGCAAGCAAACATCATCGCCCTTGGCAGGCAAGAGTGTTATCCGTGGTATAATTCACGCAAAATGAATTATACCATCACGCGAAACACTCCTTGCTTTGCAATTGACAGATCATCTCCAAAGTCTACACTCTACTTCGGTAGCTATACTTTTGTATCTTCTTCATGCGCTCCGCCACACTTTCGAGCATCTTTTCGGCCTCGGTATAATCAATTCTTCCAGACTCGAGCAGCTCCTCCACCTTGGCCTTTTCAGCATTGAGCAGCGTTTGAACTGCTTGGCGGGTGGTTATCTCAGTATAAATCTCGGGATAGTATTTCCTAAAATTCCGAATAAACGTCTGCCCTTGGATAAGGTTGTGGCTAATTTCATCGCGCAGAATCTCGATATTCTGCTCCACTGTAGGAGTTTGCTGCATGGTTTTCCCAAAGCTATCAACAAGCATAAGGCTGGCGCCCTGAGCCTCCACAAATGCCATCCCAAAGTCGTAGCTCATCATTAGCTTGTTGCGGTTCAGGTAGCGGTATATTGCAAATAGCCATGATAGTTGCTGCAGCGTGCTAAGCATTTTGGAATTACGAAGGAGGTCTTCCAGATCGCTCCGCTCATCGAGCGGTAGGTTGCCCTCCTTGTCGAGCATTTCGCTGATGGTTTCGGTGAGCTTAATAATCGAATCGGAGGTAACAACTCCCTTGTTGAACTGCTCCCAGTAGCTGGCCTTTTCCCGTTCCAGTATCCGACGACGCAGTTCGGCCAACTCGCTTATCTGCAAGTTCTCCTCCACCCTCACCTCCTGGTAGCGGGGCAAAAATGATTCTATGGTCTGCCTATCGGCATGCTTAAAGTAGCGGCTCGAAGATATTTCGGATTCCTCTGTATCCATTGCCTCCGAAACGGTTCGGTAGGTCTGGTTAAGTATTGCCGCCTTGGAAGCAGCCATGCGTGTTAACCCCAGCTTATCCACAAGCACCTTTATGGTAGTGGCATTCACCAGCAGGGTGAGCAGCACAATACCCGCGGTGAGGAACAGGAACTGGTTGCGCACCTCCATGGGTAGCGAGTCCATACCGGCAACAATCAGCGCCAGCGCAAGACCAACGGCCCCACGAAGGGCGCCATACCAGGCCACGATGGAATCCTTGAAATTTAGGCCATACCCTGACCGTTTCATAACCGGATAAAGCAGGCCAATCATTACGGCCCTTATGGCATGCAGGCCAATGTAGAGAATCAGTAAAACCATAAAATCGGAAGCCGTAAAGCTGATGCGGCTGGCAATTACCACGCCCACAATTATGAAGATAAGCGTATTGGCAATGTATACCGCCAACTCCCAAAACTCATGCAAAAACTTGTTTACCTCCGGGCTGATGCGGGTTTTACCCACGCTCGACATGGTTATGCCCAACCCAAATAGCGACAGCACTCCGGAGACGTGCAAAAACTCCTCGGCAAGGTAGAAGGTGAGGTAGGCAGTGGCCAGAATAACCACAATCTCCACCATGGCATCGTTGAACACCCGCTTGAGCCAAAACATTACGATACGGGCCATTACCAATCCCAGCAGAGCACCGCCAATGGCCACCTTGAGAAAGTCGAGGAACGGGTTTAGCTCGGAGGCTTGTCCCGCAAGCGGAAGGTAGAATACCATAAACAGCACAATGGCGGTGCCATCGTTTAGAATGGACTCGCCATCGATGAGCGTGGAGAGCCTCTTGCTGGCACCCAGCTCCCGTAGAATGGCTACAACGGCAACTGGGTCGGTGGCGCTAATTACCGCGCCAAACATAAGCGCAATGGGCCAAGTCCACTGTCCAAGACCAATATCGAGCACTCTTACACCAATGAGCAGCGCTGCGGTAAGGCCCATGGCAAGCATAATTCCGGGACCGGCGAGCAAGGTGGCATTTACGGCCGTTTTGCGAAAGGTGTGCCAGTCCATGCCAAATGCCGCCTCGAAAATTAGGGTGGGCAGGAACACAAACAGCACCACGTGCGGGTTGATGGCTCCGGCCCAGGCAATGGAGCGCATGACCTCCTCCATCGATTTGGCAAAAAAATCGAAACGGGTGGCAATACCCAGCAGCACGCCCACCACCACCAGCAACACGGTGTAAGGAATGGGCATCCGCTTTAGAAAATGTCGCGTAAGCGTTCCCAACACCAGCGCGATAACGATAAATAGTAAGGGCTCCATAGCATATGCGAGTTAGCTATGGTCAAATTACGAAAAATTAGAGTATTACGGAGTGGGATATGAAAATTTGTGGCTAAAGTTTGCCCCACCCAGACCTAGAATTGAAGAAGCACAAAGATTACTTCAATAGATAATCTTAAAATACAAGGGACGTTTTACGGAGGCAATGCTTTGCTTAACGCCTTCGAATTTTTAGCGAGCAGCAATGCGAACCTGCTGAACCCCTTTACTAGGGAGGGTAAAACTTGCTAAGAAGGGGTAAACCATTGCTAAGAAGGGGTAAACCATTGCTAAGAAGGGGTAAACCATCGCTAAGAAGGGGTAAACCATCGCTAAGAAGGGGTAAACCATTGCCAAGAACGCCCAAACCTACGCTAAAATCGCCTAAACCATCGCGAAGAACACCCGAACCTTCGCTAAAAACGACCAAACCTTTCCTAAGAAGGCCCAAACCTTGGCTAAGAAGGTGTTAAAACTTGCAAGGGACACGCCAGCCAAGGGGTTGGGGTGGAATGATTATGGCCATTGAACTTTATCCAGGAGAAGACAGCTCGGTGCATTCACGAGATTTACTTAACTTAGCCTCTGCAATTGCCTTCGTTCCATAAATTATATTGTTTTCCTTTCAAACGCTAATCTTTTGCCTGCAACAGCTGAATGTAAAACATATTCACTAAAAGATGCAAACCATTGTAACCCATCGAATCGTGCACCAGAAGATGCCCCGGCTGGTGCTGCAATTTGCCTACGATTCGACCCTGATTGAAAAGGTGAAGCAGGTGAAGGATGCCCGCTGGAGCCAATCGCTCCGGAGCTGGCACATCCCCCTAACCAGCGAAGCCTACGAGCAGCTGAAGGAGCTAACACTTGGCCTAGCCCAGCTGCAAAAGGGTGAGAGCCGACTCCCGTTGGAGATGAAGCCACCGAAGGACCAACCAACCCCTGAGATAGCAGCCACTCTCAACGACTTTACGCGCTATCTTGAGCAGCGCCGATACAGTCCACGAACCATACAAACCTACGAACATTCGCTCAGGCAGTTTCTGCAGTGGATAGCCAAGCCAACCGATGCGATAACCAACGCCGACCTGGAGCGATTTAACCACCATTACATCCTAGCAAACAGCTACAGCTTTGCATTCCAAAACCAGGTTATAAATGCGGTAAAGCTATACTTTAAAACGTTTTATGGCAGCCAGTTTAACGTGGAGATGGTGGAGCGGCCACGCCGCGAGCACAGGCTACCCAACGTGCTGAGCAAGGAGGAGGTAAAAGCCATACTGGAAGCGATTAAAAACGTAAAGCACAAGACCATGCTGAGCCTCATATACGCCTGCGGCTTACGTAGGAGTGAATTACTGAATTTAAAACCAGCAAACATCGACAGCAAAAGGCATCTTTTGTATATTGCCAATGCCAAGGGCAAAAAAGATAGGATTGTGCCCATATCCGATAAGATTATTGATATGCTGCGAGCATACTATAGCACGTATAGGCCGAAAATTTGGCTATTTGAAGGCGAGAGAGTCGGAGAACAATATTCGGAAACGAGCTTACAAAAAGTTTTGAAGATGGCTTTACGAAAAGCAGCTATAAAAAAAACTGTAACCTTACATTGGTTGCGCCATAGCTATGCAACCCATTTATTAGAGGCAGGAGTAGATCTAAGGTTTATTCAAGAACTGCTAGGGCACAAGAGCAGTAAAACCACAGAAATTTACACCCATGTTTCCACAAAGAGTTTGCAAAGAATTAAAAGTCCATTTGATGACATGTAACAACAAAAAATTATTATTTTTAGGAAAAATAAAATGCACCACGTTGAGAAAAAGGTATACAATATTTCCAATATAGGGTGGATATATGCACCTTTTCTGGAAAAAGGTGCATATATAAACGAGTTAGCCACAATTTAAAATGACAACGATATGGAAGAAAAAACATTAAAATGGTTAGACATTGCTGACCTAAAAATTCTGAAACAAATAATAATCATTTCTGACCGACAAAATGGTGAATATGAACTTGGACAAGTAATTTATACCCGACCTCTTACGACAGAATACAATTTGAAAAAACAAGAAGAGGAAGACAAAACAACAACCCCTATTGAAAGATTGCTTCAAGAATATCCTCGACAAAAAAACTACCCAAATGACAGAATTGATGAAATAATTTTTGACTCTATCAGAAAGACTTTTCCAAAATCAATACTGAGACATGATACTATTTTCTTTAACGTGGACGAAGAAAAAATTTCTCTTTTAAAAAATAAAAACGTTGTCAAATCTGCCATTTATTTCTCACCCGAATTTTCAGGAATCGTGAACGTATTTAACTATGTAGGAAAGACTTTCAAAGCACCAAGAATTGGAATTAACATATACAGCTACTTCAAATCAGATCTTTTAGAAGGACGAATTTTTTACGCAAACTATGGTGTGACAGAAGAAACTGTATTAGAAAAATTAAACACTGTGACATTCGAATAAAACTATGCCTAAATGCTAGTTAGCCAAAATTTATATGAACCATACTCCCAAAATTGACCCTGTAGAATTTGAACGGTTTTTATTCGAAGAAATAGACCTAGACGACTATAGGTATAGGTTCTTAAATAATTACATTAAAAAAGCTGTTAACGGACAAGCTGATATAAATGTATTGTCAGTAATAAACACTACTGAAAATGGGTGGATTATAATCCTTCATGGTGAAATGCTGCTGGTTTATGGTGAAAATTGGGATGACAGTCAAATTGAAGAGATTAGTCAGGTCTTTGATTTAAACATATACACGAACTATACAATTACTGGCGACAATCTTCTAATTGACAAATTGATAGATTATTACAAACCACAAAATCATATAATAGAAAAGCGGAGACTTTTTTACTGGGCAGACGAGATAAATAATTACAATCATCAAGAAATACAAATTCGTCTTGGCGAGGCAAAATATCTTGAGGAATTAGCAGCAATGTTAAAAGATTATTATCATTACGAGTACAACGGACTTAATGAGAAAACAACTGAAGAAATGCGAAAGCGTGTACTATCATTAATTAATGAGGAGAAAATTTACATCGCACTTGACAATGATGAAACCCTTCTTAGTTTTTGCACTATCAATGACCCTGACATTGGAATTTTGTTTACGAAAGAAGAAGCTAGAAACAAAGGATATGGAAAAATCATTTTATCATATTGTGCAGAATTGTTACATCAAAAAAATGAGATTGTATATCTTATGACAGACAGAGACCGCATCGAATCTAATACGGTTTGTGAGGCAGTAGGATTTAAACCTTATTATGACTACGTCTCAGCAAAAATAAACTGTGGCTAACACACGCTTGGCGCAATGGGGGCTAACATCGTTCATTGTAAGTTTCTGCTTCTATTGTAAATTCGTGCTGGCAGACAATTTAGTTTTCCAAAATCCCCCACTGCGCCAAGCGTGGGAACGTTGGGCACAATTAAAACACACGATTAATCATGGCATGGAGTGACAATATAGAAATAAATTCACCTGCATATAATTTGGCGGTGAGTGATTCAGAAACAATAAGAGCAGTTGCAGGACCCGGTTCTGGAAAGAGTTTTGCTATTAAGAAAAGAATATTAAGATTATTAGAATCTGGAGTAGCGCCAGATAAAATTCTAGCAATAACTTTTACAAGAACTGCTGCACATGATTTAAAAGTGGAAATTTCATCCCTAGGAATTTATGATGCTGAAAATGTTCATACTAGGACACTTCATAGCCATGCTTTGAAAATTCTTATGAGAGATGGAGTCCTTGAACAAACGGGAAGAAGTCCGAGGATGGTTATTGAACATGAACAGCAACCTATCTTACGTGATATTGATAGGGCTGAATTTGGTGGTGTGAGAGAAAAGAAAAAGCTATTAGATGCATATTTAGCAGCATGGGCAAGATTACAACACGATGAGGCTGGATTTGTGCAATCAGCAATTGACGAGAATTTTAAAGATGATTTATTAGCATGGTTTAGTGACCATCAAGGAATTCTTGTTGGAGAGGTTATCCCTATTGTTATTGATTATTTAAGAAACAACCCTGCTGCAGAGGTAATTGGGGAATATGATTATATTTTGGTTGATGAATTCCAAGACCTAAATAAAAGTGAACAAGAATTTGTAAAACTTATAAGAGGAAATTCAAATCTTGTAATTGTCGGTGATGATGACCAATCAATTTACGGTTTTAAATTTGCTCATCCTCAAGGCATCCAAGAGGTTGATGATTTATTTGGTGAATATTATGATGTCCCATTTGATGTTTGCAGACGATGTCCTACTCTTGTCACAAGAATGGCTTCTGAACTAATTTCGAAAAATCCTAATCGAACTTTAGGAGTATTAAATCCCTATGAGCAAAATCCTGAAGGGATTGTTGATATAGTTCAATGGCCAAACTTAGATGCAGAGATGAATGGTCTAAGTCAGTTTATTGAAGATGAACTGGATAAAGGTGTTTTGGAACCATCTGACATTCTAATTTTAACTCCTAGAAGAAAAATAGGTTATCGATTGAGAGATTTACTATTATTGAATGAAGTACCAGTTAAATCATATTTTCGTGAGTCTGTAATTGATAGTCCAGAAGTTCAAAGAGCATTTTCATTAATGAATTTACTTGCAAATCCTGATGATAAAATCTCTTTAAGGTTTCTTTTAGGATTTAATTCGCCAGACTTTAGAAAGAACCAATATGCTAGATTAAAAAATTTATCTAATGAAAGAGATATATCAATAAAAGATGTTCTTGGCCAAATTTTAAGAGGTGAAATTCCTGAAACAAATCTAAAACCTATTATTGCGACATATCGAGAAATTTTAGCTGACTTACCTAACTTAAAAAATGCCTTAATTGAAAATCCTCTAGATGGCTTTTATAATTACTTTGTTACAAATGAAGAATTGGAAGATGACTTTTATGAACTTGACCAAGTATATAGAAATATTGTGAATGAAATCGGCACTGAATCAATTGAGGAGAATATAGATAACTTTAATAATTGGTTCAAAGAAGTTCTAAATAAAATGATTGAAACAATTGCACTTCCCGATACACCTGAGAATATTGACCATGCTCGGATAATGAGTTTACATTCTTCCAAAGGACTTAGTGCAAAACTTGTTATCTTAACCTCAATGATTGATTCATTAATTCCATTTCTACCATACACTTTAGAGCAGAATCAAAGAGAACCTATTATACAAGAAGCGAGGAGACTTTTTTATGTTGCTATTACAAGATGTAAGTCAAGTGATGATTATGATGGTAGACTTATAATCAGTTCTTTTCTTTCAATCCCTGGTGTTGAGGCTTTACAAATGGGAGTAAGTGCAAATCCAAAAAATGACTTAAGAACTAGAACTACAAGATTTGTGAGTGATTTTGGAAGAATTTCTCCTAGACCAAAACGTGGAGATGAATTGGAATAATTAACTGTGCCCAATCGAGTAGACCGCCCCGCCAGCTAAGCTGACGGGGAGAGCCTCTCACACCACTGTACGTACGGGTCTCGTATACAGCGGTTCATTAAGATGTGGCGCAATTTTCTCGTAGTATCCAAGCATCGCCTCATACCCTCTCT
>DATKVT010000151.1 GCA_035529935.1 Williamwhitmania sp.
TTGCATTTTAGAGGAATTCCAAGCTTTTCGCCAGAACTATTTAGGTATATCGAAAACGCCGACCCTCATAAATATAAGCAGCTGGCCAAAGGAATAGATCAGCTGATGGATGAAGGTGTGGCGCAGCTTTTCATTAACAAGTATAATGGGCGGAAAATTATTGGCACAGTTGGCGCTTTGCAGTTCGACGTTATTCAATACAGGCTCGAACATGAATATGGAGCCTCGTGTCGATACGAACCATTCAACTTATATAAAGCTTGCTGGATTGTTAGTAAGAACAAGGTGCAGCTCGAAGATTTTAGGAAAAGAAAGTATAATCAGCTTGCCCTCGACAAGCATGGCAGAGAGGTATTCCTTGCCGAAAGTTCTTACGCATTGCAGATGGCACAAGATAAATTTCCGGATATCCAGTTTCACTTTACATCGGAGTTTTAGGTTACCATAGATTAATATTTGGCACTTGTAGACTCGCAAAGAACTACTTTCTTTTACCTGAAGTAGTTTCTTAATGTGTTGAATAACAGTTTGTATATCAATATTGCCTCTACCAAATTAGAGCAATTAACAGATATAGGTGGAATGTAATTGCAAAAACTATCAGTATGCAGGAAAAGCCGAATGTCTTTGGCAACTTTTCTTGCGATTAAAAGTAATTATCTAGCCTAAACTGCGACGATTTTTTCATTATTTGAACTATTTTGGCGCATAAATCATATAAGAAATGAAACAGTTTAGAAGTTTTGCCAGTGATAATAATTCAGGCGTTCATTCTCGAATTATGGACGCAATTGTTCAAGCCAACGTGGGGCATGCAATTGGTTATGGTGACGATGATTATACAAAGAAGGCTATTTCTCTGTTGAAACAGCACTTTGGCCCGAGTTCGGAACCATTCTTTGTCTTTAACGGTACAGGAGCAAATGTCACCGGCTTAATGGCTGCAACAAAAAGTTATAACGCCATTATCTGTGCTGAAACTGCGCATATTATGGTAGATGAATGTGGGGCTCCTGATAAATTTACAGGATGCAAGCTTCTCTCACTGCCAACCCTTGATGGCAAACTAACGCCTGTGCTTGTGAAGCACCATCTGCATGACTTCGGTGTTGAGCATCATTCACAGCCCAAAGTAATCTCCATAAGTCAAACTACCGAAATGGGGACGCTCTATTCACCAGAAGAGATTAGTAATTTGGCCAATCTGGCTCATCAAAATGGCATGCTGCTCCACGTGGATGGTGCCCGATTATCCAACGCTGCAGCCGCACTAAATATGCCCTTTAAGGCATTTACCGCCGACTGTGGTGTCGATTTTGTAAGTTTTGGTGGTACTAAAAATGGCATGATGTACGGCGAGGCAGTGGTGATCCTTAACCCTGAGATTGGTGCCGATTTTAAATTCATTAGGAAGCAAGGGATGCAGCTTGCATCAAAAATGCGTTACATTTCTGCACAGTTCATTGCTTATCTGGAAGATGATTTTTATCTCGAAACGGCAAGGCATGCCAATAAGATGGCTAAGCTGCTGGAACAAAAACTTTTAGAAATACAGCAGATTACTATTACACAGACTGTTACGGCAAATGGTATTTTTGCAATTTTGCCACATCAAGCTATTGCTGAACTTCAGAAGGAGTATTTTTTCTACATCTGGAACGATTCGCGATCCGAAGTTAGGTGGATGACCTCATTTGATACAACAGAAGCAGATATTGACGGTTTCATCGATAAGCTAAAGCAAGTGTTGAAAAAATATTGACGAATGTTTCATTTGAAGTGACCAATTACCATAATATACTTATTGTATTGAATGTCAGCAATTATTGAGTTGCTGACATTTTTTTTTAACACTTATTAAGTTGGTTATATGGCTCATGTCTATTGAGTTTTAGAGTTTTTTATTGCTACTTTCGAAAAAAAATCCTCCTCCAATGAGCCGCATTCTCAAAACCATTTTCCTTCTTTCATCATTTCTGTTTCTTGATTTTGCAACTCAAAGCACCTTATCATCTGCAAATTCGGAAGCATCCCATAGCGATTGCTTTAATTGTGCCACTCCAAGGTTTTCCAATGCTGATTTCAACTCTGAATCATTCAAAACCATAGATGGGAAAGTAGACCGATTTATGCACGAATGGAATTTAAAGGGAGTTTCAGTCGCTATAGCCAAGGATGGAAAGCTGCTTTTTGCCCGCGGGTATGGATTTGCCGATATAGATAAGCAGACCCCAGTTGAACCCTATAGCCGATTTAGGGTAGCAAGCATATCGAAACTTGTTACTGCGGCTGCAATCATGAGATTAGTGGAGGATAATAAAATCAACCTTGACCAAAAAGTATTTGGACCACACGGCATATTGACCGATTCGACCTATGGAAAGCCTAAAGATGTTCGAATGTATGATATTACCGTCAGGGAGTTGCTTAACCATTCCGGTGGGTGGAGTGCACGTTACGGTGATCAGATGTTTATGTCCGACTACATTGCTCAACAGTTAGGAGTTCCAAAACCTCTTAAGTTGGACGACATTATCCGTTTTGTCTTCACTAAGAGCTTACACTTTAAACCAGGAACTCACAGTTCCTATTCCAATTTTGGTTATGCTTTGCTCGGTAAAATAATTGAAAAAATTACCAATATGCCATACGAGCAGTATGTTGAAGTAAATCTGCTCAAGCCACTTGGAATTAACAGCATGGCAATTGGCCACTCTACTCGAGATAGCCTATTTTCTGATGAAGTTTCCTATTACGAAGTTCCAGAGGCAAAAAAAATTGAACCATTTAATGGCAATGGCCATTTAGTTAGCAAAAGTAATGGTGGATACGATATTCAAACCCTCAGTGCAGCTGGAGGTTGGGTGGCTAACTCAGTAGATCTTATAAAGCTGGGTCTTGCGCTAGATGGCGATAAATCGGTACCCGATTTAATTCCTCAAAATTTAGTCGATACCATGATTACTAGGCCAAAAGGATTTCTTCCTATTGGCTGGATCAGAGCAACAGAAGAGGGAAGGTTAGTTAGAACCGGAAACTTTGCAGGAACTTCAGCCATTTTGGTTAAGGAACCCGATGGAGTATGTTGGGTTTTTCTCACAAATACAAGCCCATGGGTAGGATCCAAATTTCCTTCGAAAATTAGTAACTTTATGCACGGGGTCTTAAAAACACTTCCCGAGTTGGATTATGCAGATTCTTACTCGTTTAAAAACGACGAGGAATTCCCAGCAGAAGAAACTGCTAATTAAGGCTGAAATTTTCGTGAAGTAACGCTTCCTGATTCTTAATAATTACTTGGAATTTAAGAATTTTCAACAAAAATAGTTCGATGCTCTGCTGGTCTTGAAAGGCTGCTAATTTGTATTTTTCCTCGGGTGAAAGAAATATTTTGTTGGCAATGTCAAAAATATCGGTTTTTGAGGATGTGGTCATAGTTCCAAGGTAATCATTAATGTTGATCCCAAGGCGCTTAACCAGAACCATTATTTCTGGATTATTGGTATAAATGGAAGTTTCCCTTGCAAATACATCTCCGCCACCGTAGAGCTTTCCTGGAAGTTGAGACATATAATTCACAATTTCAAACAAACCAATACCCTTAAGGGTAATAACCATTTCGCCTTTACTATTTTCAGCCAAAACCTTTTCCAGAATTACCTCTGTTCCAATTGAAGACAACCCCTTTTGAGATATGAATGGTATTCCGAAGGTCATGCCGGTCTCCTTTACATCCTTAATCAGCTCCTTATAGCGTGACTCAAAAATGCGCAGTGGTATCGATTCCTTTGGAAAAACAAAGGATGGTAGTGGAAACATGGCCATTCTTTTTAATTTTTTTTCCATCTGCTCTTATTTTCTGAATAATGAACGAAAAGCCTATTTTTGACGTTATTTAGTTGTTTGTAATCGACTATCATTAAAACGGATTATGGTATGAAAAAGTTCATTTACGCAGGCCTGCTATGCTTTTTGTGTGGGGCTATAGCTCCACAATTTATAAATGGGCAGGTTGCTTATTCTCGAAAGTTGGCCGATTTTGATAAGGTGGAGGTATATGGCGACATATATATGGAGTTAACGCCTGGAAATTCTCCAAACATTAGGGTAGAAGGGGAAGGTATTTCATCTGACGATTTGGTAGCCAAAGTTGATGGCCAAACTCTTGTGGTTCAGCTGAAGCCCAGAATTTACGACCAAATTTCAGTTAAAATATACGTTACCTACACCGTGCTTAGAGGAATTAAGGTTGGTGCAGCCGCCAACACCGTATGTAATGGAACGGTAACTGGCGATAAGGTTGATGTGGAGGCTAGCAGCTCCTCCAACTTGCGCATAAATCTCGATGTAACCACTGCTACGCTGCATGCATCGCTTGGAGCAACAATTTATGCAACTGGGAAAGTTGGTAGCCTTGAACCCAGCGCAATTACTAAAGGAATTGTGGCAGCATACGGATTAATTGCAGACAAGGTATTTGCATCTGCATCGCTTGGTGGCATTGTAAAGGTTAACCCACAGAGCTATCTAGAGGCAAAGGGAGGTACTGGAGGAGCCGTTTACTACTGTACAAAACCCAAAGAGATAAAGACTAACACTTCACTTGGAGGAAGAGTGGATGAGGTTCCGAATATGGATACTAATCCAGCAGCATCTGACTCTATTTAATATTTAGCCAATACATTGATAAATAATGTATTGGCTTTTCTTTGTAAATTAATTAACCATGTGGTTAAAAAAAGTGGTTAAAATATTTGGAGTATTGCATTAGACCTAGCTATATTTGCATAAGTTTAACTAATAGGTTAATCTCGATGGTTAAGAATAAGGAGCTGAGTACAGAAACCGAGGACAGGATACTTATTGCCGCTCGTAAAGTATTCATTGCAAAAGGAATGGAAGGAGCAAGAATGCAGGAAATTGCAGACGAAGCACAAATTAACAAAGCTCTTCTTCACTACTACTTTAGAAGTAAAGAGTTGCTTTTCGAAAAAGTGTTTATTGAAGCAGTTCAAAATGCATTTCCCTCAATTGCGGAGTTTATTATTGCAGACAGGCCGTTTTGGGATAAGATAGAATTCTTTATCGACAGATATCTTTCTCTTATTCAGGAAAATCCCATTATTCCAGCATTTATTATGCAGGAGATGAATCGTGATCCCGAAAATCTTGTTCAAATACTCAAGGGCAATAGCATCAATTTTAAGGATATTGCTACAGTAATAAAACAGGATATTGATAAAGAGGGAGCAACCTTAATACCAATTTCACCTGAGCACTTTATTGTGAACCTTATAGCACTTTGCGTTTTTCCTTTTGTTGCTGCTCCCATGATAAAGTATAATCTATTTAATGGTGACAGCGAACGGTTTAACCAAATGCTTGCAGAGCGTAAGAAAGTGGTAATAATGTTTGTGAAGTCGGCCATGAAAAAGCATTAACCAATTCTTTAACAGCTAATTTTTTACCTCTAAAATAAACAGTTTACGGATGAAAAGAATCTTCACCGGTTTGATGCTTCTTATGAGTATCGCTGGAACTGCACAGGAAACTAACCTTTGGGTTCTTTTGCAAAAATCTCAGGAGAATTACCCTCTTGCAGCCAATGGCGCACTTATTGATTCGATAACTCGGTTAAAAGAGCAGAACAGCCAAATCATGTGGTATCCGCATGTCAATTTGGTTGGCCAGTCTACCTATCAATCTGCAGTAACTAAGCTCGCCATGCCGGCTCAATTCCAGGCTATTGAGCCTAACCTGAGCAAGGATCAGCATAAGATTTACCTAGATATTTCGCAAATGCTCTACGATGGTGGGGCTGCTTCTAGCCAAAGAATGCTGGCTGAAGCAAATGGTGCAAGCCAGCAAGCTCAGCAAAAACTTAACATGCATGATCTTAAGTCACAGATTACGAGCGCCTATTTTGCTGTGCTTCTTGCCAACGCCAGTCTTCAACAGCAAGAGAGCCTTGCTAAAGTGCTACAAAAGCGCTTAGGTGATGTAAATGCTGGGATTGTGAGTGGCACTCTAATGAAATCGTCACAATCAATAATTAAAGTTCAGCTAATACAGGTGAAACAACAGATTGATGAGATTAACTCCGCAAAGAGTTATGCGATGCAAGTTCTCTCACTTCTTTCCGGCGTAGCTATTTCGGATAGCGCAAAATTCTCTTTTCCTGACACAATTCCTGCCTACAACGGTTCTATGCCAGAACTGAACGCAATCGATGCTCAGATTAACCAGCAAAATGCATTAGAAGAGCTTACCAAAGTTAATCGTCGACCCCAACTTGCAGCATTTGGTCAGGCCGGTTATGGGAAACCTGGTCTCAATATGCTTGGAACTTCGTGGGACACGTACTATCTTGTTGGGGCCAAATTATCATGGAACATTTGGGATTGGAATAAGACAAAGCACGACAGGCAAGTGATTAGACTTACGCAAAGTCAACTGCAAGACCAGAAAAGTGCCGTTACGACCAATATGACCCTAAAAATTGATCAGCAGAATCTAATTATTCAAAAACTTACTAATCAGCTCGAAAGCGACCAGCAAATAGTGAATCTCCGAAGTCAAATATCTGGTGAAACATTGGCGGCTCTAAAAACCGATACCGCAAGGGAAAGCGACTATGTTTCCGATCTCAACAATGAATATCAAGCACGCTTGGAGATGGAAAAACATAGGTTGCAGCTGCAGCAAGCAAAGGTGCTCAAGGTAATTATTTCAGGTTTTTAACATTTAAAACTACAATATATGAAAGTTCAGTTAATTGCTGCAATAATCAGTGCTGCAGCACTTTCAAACGGATGTCAGAGTGGTGAACCTAAGTCAGATGCTTACGGTACATTTGAATCAACAGAAACTACCATCTCTTCTGAAATGCAGGGCAAGCTACTTTCCTTCAATGTGGAAGAGGGTAATCAGCTGCAAAAAGGAGTGGTGGTTGCACAGATTGATAGCGTTCAGGCATACCTTAGGGTCCGTCAGCTTCAAGCACAGCTGAAGGCCACCGAATCCCAGAAAAACGTAATTACTGCACAGGGTAACGTTTATGCCCAGCAGCTTATTAATGTAAATAAAGACTACAAGCGAATCAAAGAACTTTTTGCTCAAGGTGCTGCCACCCCAAAGCAAATGGACGATGTGGATGGACAGGTTAAGCTTATTGAGGCTCAAAAGAAGGCTGTAGATATTCAACTGCAAGAGGTTACCGATCAAGCAACAGCAATTGATATGCAGCTTATGCAAGCAAAGGACCAGCTGTCACGTTGCAAAGTGATTAATCCTATCACTGGGATTGTTTTGGTAAAGCTAGCAGAAATGGGTGAGATCGTCGCGCCTGGAAAAAGCCTCTACCGCATTGCTGACATGGATGAGCTCACACTTCGCGTCTACATCTCCGAAAATCAGCTTAGCTCAATTCATATTGGTGATAGCGTAGTAGTAGTTACCGATAACCAAAATGCATTGAAAGAGAATAAGGGCATAGTAAGCTGGATCTCTTCAGAGGCTGAGTTTACACCAAAGATCGTTCAAACACGCGAAGAAAGAGTGAAGTTGGTTTATGCCGTAAAAGTGAGGGTGAAGAACGATGGCAGTTTTAAAATAGGGATGCCAGGCGAGGTCCGCTTTATTAAGAAAGACTAGCAATGAGCGTAACCATGGAAAACAGTGTTGTTGTAGAAAAGCTGTGCAAAAGTTATGGCTCGACAGTGGCCATCAACAACATAACCTTCTCAGTAAAAAACGGGGATATATTTGGCCTAATTGGCCCCGATGGAGCCGGGAAGACTACACTATTCCGTATACTTACCTCTCTGCTTACACCCGATAGTGGGAAGGCGCTAGTTTGTGGTTTAGATCCGGTCGTCGATTACAAGAAATTACGATTGAAAATTGGCTACATGCCAGGCCGGTTTTCACTCTACCAAGATCTGTCGGTGGAGGAAAATCTTAATTTCTTTGCAACAGTTTTTGGAACCTCCTTAAAGGAAAATTACTTCCTCATTAAGGATATCTACAGCCAAATTGAGCCATTTAAGGATCGTCCGGCCGGCAAACTTTCCGGGGGAATGAAGCAAAAGTTGGCATTGAGCTGTGCACTTGTACATAGGCCAGAAATACTATTTCTCGATGAACCGACTACTGGTGTGGATGCAGTTTCCCGACGAGAATTTTGGCAAATGCTCAAGCGACTCAAGGACTATGGTATTACGATTGTAGTGTCGACGCCTTATATGGACGAGGCTAGTTTGTGTGATAAGGTTGCCTTGATGAGCCAGTCGAAGCTGCTGGTAGAAGACACTGTTGAACGGATAAATGCTCAATACCCATTTCCTCTGTTTGCAGTTTCGGGTGGCAAAATGAGTAAGATACAGGAGGTATTGCGTAAGCAAAAGTACATCAATTCAGTTTACCGCTTTGGACAGGTGTTACACGTTTCCCTCAAACCTAACTCTGGCATTCATGAATTGCAGAGTGGATTAAGTTCAAGCGGTTTTTCCGATGCAAAAATAATCCCCATAGTGGCAGGTATTGAAGATTCATTTATGATGCTATCAGAATAATACGCAATGGATAATTCAGATAACAAGGTAATTAAGGCTGTTGACCTAACTAAAAAGTTCGGGAATTTTGTGGCAAACAGTAATTTGAACTTTGAGGTGGAAAAGGGTGAAATTTTTGGCTTTCTTGGCGCCAATGGTGCTGGAAAAACAACTGCCATAAGAATTATGTGCGGGTTATTGGAGCCAACATCTGGAAAGTTGGAGGTGGCCGGGTTTGACGCGTTTCATCAACGTGAGAAAATTAAGCAGTCTATCGGGTATATGAGCCAGAAGTTCTCCATGTACCAAGACCTTACGGTGGAGGAAAATATACGTCTATACGCTGGTATTTATGGTATGCAGCGTAGAGTGATTGCTGAAAGAACCGATTTTTTGCTCAATAAACTTGGTATGTTCACCTCAAAAAAAACATTAATTGCCGACCTCCCTCTTGGTTGGCGTCAGAAGCTTGCCTTTTCGGTTGCCATATTTCACCAACCTAAAATTGTTTTTCTCGACGAGCCCACTGGCGGAGTTGACCCCATCACCCGTAGGCAGTTTTGGGATTTGATTTACGCTGCTTCAGATGAGGGCATTACGGTATTGGTTACCACTCACTATATGGATGAGGCTGAATATTGCCAGCGAGTAAGCATAATGGTCGATGGTAGAATTGACGCGCTAGGAACACCCTTAGAATTGAAACAGAAGTATGAGTCCGACTCCATGAACGATGTATTCATTAGAATAGCAAGACCCGATTGGAAATAATGGATTCCTGAAAATTTAAAACGACCAAACGTGAAATATTTCATAGCATTTGTAAAAAAAGAGTTCCGGCACATCTTCCGCGACAGGAGGACGCTACTCATACTGTTTGGAATGCCCATTGCGCAAATTTTAATTTTCGGTTACGTAATCAAAAACGAAATCAAGGATGCTGCCATTGCCATTCACGATAAATCATTAGACTACCAAACACGTGAAATTAGTAATAAGTTGACCTCCTCCGGCTATTTTGTTTTAAAAAGCGATATTAATGATATATCCCAATATGAGGAGCTTTTTCGCCTTAATGCAGTGAAGGAGATTGTTGTTTTTGAGCCAAACTTTGCCAAAAACATAGGTCAAGGAGACCAAGGAAAAGTTCATATTATTACCGATGCCTCAGAACCGAATACGGCAGCCATGCTATCGTCCTATACCAATGGTATTATCAATTCATATGCAGCAAACAACATTTTAACTCAAGACCAGAAGGAACAGGGTATTAAAGCGGAAACAAGGATGCTTTACAACTCCGATCTTAAGGATGTTTTTATGTTTATTCCCGGCACAATGGCCTTGATTCTAATGCTTGTTTCGGCAATGATGACATCTGTATCAATAGTTAGAGAAAAGGAACTTGGAACCATGGAGATTCTACTTGTTTCTCCACTAAAACCTTACCATATCATTCTCGGGAAGGTTGTTCCATATCTCCTCCTAGCATTTTTAAACGCGGTGGTTATATTATTACTGGGAATATTTGTTTTTGGGCTGCCAATACGAGGAAGCATCATACTCTTGCTATTTGAATCGTTGCTATACATTATGCTTGCGCTCTCCCTTGGCATTTTTATCTCCACCATAGCCAAAAATCAAATGATGGCCATGTTTATTTCCATGTTTGCACTTATGCTTCCAACTACGCTGCTTTCGGGCTTCATTTTCCCAATTGAGAATATGCCAAAAATACTGCAATATCTAACATTGATAATGCCTCCACGTTGGTATATCGTTGTTGCAAAAGCGGTGATGCTGAAGGGTGCTTCAATTTTTGTAATATGGAAGGAAACGCTGATACTAATTGCCATGATTTTTACATTTCTATCGCTTAGCATTATCAAGTTTAAGGAACGTTTAAACTAGTCCACATGAAATCACTTCTATTTCTCTTGGAAAAAGAGTTTACTCAAATTTTTCGCGATAAAACCATGCTGAAGATGATGGTGGGCGTTCCAATACTTCAGCTGATTATACTTGTAAATGCTGCAACATTTGACCTCAAGAACACAAATTTAGCCATAATGGACTTCGACATGTCCAAAAGTTCCCAGGAGCTGGTAAAGCGATTTTCGGATTCACCTTTCTTTACACCAGTTTTATCCACTAATTCCGAGAATGAGGCTTATACAGCAATTGAAAAGGGGAAGGCTGATGCGATTTTAACAATTCCCCGTGATTTTGAGCGGGACATTGTCGTTAAACACAATGCATCTGTTATGGTTGAGATAAACGCCATAAATGCCTCTGCTGCAGGCCTAATAAATAGCTATTCCAACACAATTATTACCCATTTCAACCAAGACCACTTAATACCAGGACAAAAGATAACCATGCCCATTAAAGCAGATATTGCCTACTGGTACAACCCAGAACTGAACTATAAACTCTTCATGCTTCCTGGTATTTTGGTGATTTTAGTGACCATTATGGGTTCTTTTATGGCGGCAATAAATATGGTGAAGGAGAAGGAGTTGGGAACCATTGAGCAGCTTAATGTTACACCATTAAAAAAATCAAGCTTTATAGTCAGCAAGCTTCTTCCATTCTGGGTTATTGCCATCATCGAGCTATCTTTTGGGCTGCTAATTGGCTTTGTGCTATTCAACCTCCAAGTAAAGGGCAGTTTTTTTGTCCTCTACAGCTTCACCGCCATCTACTTAATTGCCGTTTTGGGGCTTGGCCTTCTAATTGCGGCACTGTCTGATACTCAGCAGCAAGTTATGTTCGTTTCGTTCTTCTTCTTGCTTATTTTTATTCTAATGAGCGGCATATTTACTTCGGTTGAAAGTATGCCGCGATGGGCGCAAGAGGTAAACGTAATTAACCCAATATCCTACTTTATGCGCGTTATTAGGATGGTAATATTGAAAGGATCTGGGTTTTATGAAATACGGCAGGAGTTGTTGGCAATGACAATCTTTGCTATAGTAAGCCTAACAATTTCAATTAAAGCTTTTAGAAAAACTGTTTCTTAGAATATGCTATTCAACCAAGCAGATACCTTGGAGAATCACAAATGTTTCAAAAAAGTAGATAAGTATTGGGGCAGTTGGGCGCTAAATTTCTATATTAGCATCCAATTGACCAACATTTATATGCACTTAAACGGCCAACTTCGACTAGCGAAATTATTAGTGGTTATCCTGCTCATTGTGGGTGGTTTATTTGCTCCCAATCGACTTAATGCTCAAAGCAATTTTCTATCTATTGGGGGGAAAGTCGGGCTGTTAAACACCAAGCTGAAAGGAGCAAATATCACTCTTGTTAAGGATGGAGTTGCGCAAAGTCCCGTTGAGATTACAAATACTTTTGCAATCGATCTTGATTATGGATCGCAGTATCTTGTAAAATTTGAGAAGGATGGCTTTGTTACCAAGATAATCTCCATTGACACCCGCCTTCCGGAAAATGTTAAACCAAAATCTGTATACCTCGAGTTTGCCGTAGACTTACCGCCAAAAACAGAAGGTGTTGATGTTGAAATGTTCAATAATCCAGTTGGTAAAATCAAGTACAATGCCGATGCTGGAACCTTCGGCTATGATACAGATTATTCCATGACGGTAAAACAAAAAATTGCCGATAAGGAGCTGGAGTTGGTTAAGGCCGATGCTCAAAAGAAGCAAGAGGCTGAGCAGAAAGCAAAGGATGATGCAAAAGCAAAAGTTGCGGAACAGCTTAAGCAACAGCAGCTCGCTGCTCAGCAAGCCGCTTTAGCGAAGACGCAGCAAGCTGTCGAAGCCAAGCAAAAGGAAGAAGCTAAGCAAAAGGCAATTGCCGATTCTCTTAGAAAGGTTGAAGAGATTAAGCAGCAGCAAGCGGTTCTTGCTGCAAAAGAAGAAGCAAGAAAGAGGATGGTACAGGATTCGCTGAGAAGAGTCAACGATGAAAAGGCAAAAATTCTTGCAGATCAGACAGCAAAGGCGGAGGCTGCACGCATTGCAGCGGAAACGCAGAAACGAGTTGAGGAACAGGCTCAATTGGCTGCTGCAGCTAAGGCAAGGGAGGAGGCTCGAAAAAAGGCAATTGCAGATTCTCTTCAAAAGGTTGAACTTCAGCATCAGCAGGCACTTGCCCTTGCAAAAGTTCAGGAGTTAGCTCGTCAAAAAGCAACGGCAGATTCCTTGAAAAAAGCACAGGAATTTGCCAAGCAACAAGCGGACCTGAAGGCAGCGATAGCTGCCAAAGAGTTGGCCCATCAAGACTCATTACGAAGAGTTGAACAGACAAAGACCAAGCTGCTTGCTGAACAGAAGGCTAAAGAAGAAGCCGCCCGCATTGCATTGGAAACCCAAAAGAAGGCAGATGAACTGGCGCATTTGACGGCTGTTGCCAAGGCAGCAGCGGAAGCAAAAAAACAGGCTACTGCTGACTCCCTTCAAAAGGTGGAGCTGCAACGCCAGCAAACCGCTGCATTGGCAAAGACTCAGGAGGAAGCCCGCCAAAAAGCTGCTTCAGACTCTTTGAAGAAAGTCCAAGACATTGCCAAACAACAGGCTGCCCTAAAGGCAGCGATGGCTGCCAAAGAATTGGCCCACCAAGACTCACTGAGAAGGGCAGAGGATGCAAGGGCCAAGCAGCTGGCAGACCAAAAAGTTAAGGAGGAGGCAGCGCGTATTGCTTTGGAAAACCAGAAGAAGACTGAGGCGCAAGCAAAATTGGCATCGGAGACCAAGATTGTGGAGCAGGCTCGCCAAAAGGCTATTGCTGATTCCTTGCAAAAAGATGAGCAGGATAGGCAGCTTGCACTCCAAAAGGCAAAAATAAATGAATTGGAAAGGCAAAAAACACTAGCCGACTCTCTTGCCAAAGTTGATTCTATTAAAAAGCAACAGCAAGCGATTCAGCTTGCAAAGGATGAGGTTCAAAGAAGACAGCTGCAGGATTCTGTTCAAAAAGCGGAAGAGTTTAGGCAGAAAACACTTGCAACTGAAAAGAAGAAAAAGGAGGACGAACTTAGAAAGGAAGCTCAAGATCGTAAACTTAAACAGCTTGAAATTCAAGTACAATCATCGCAGCTAAAGGAAGCGAGGGAGCAGATTGATGATGTGGAAAAGATGAACCTAAGCAAAATTTATTCCAACGAAAGAACGGTGGAAAACTATGACCGTCCTCGAGTTAAGGTAACCCGAATAATCTACAATAGGAACGGTATAATTACCGTTTTCATAAAGGCTGTACATGCTTTTGGCGAAACCTTCTATTTTGAAGACAATCAATCTATTTCAGAGACTTTCTATAATCTTGAAACATCTAAATAATCAGCAAGTTAACTTATTTATCCGAAGATTTACTTAAGGCATTGCTACATTTAGCTTTTCTTTTTTGTTAACGATGTAGTCAATCACATTTTCTACATAATATCAATGTCCATTATTAATTTTGGTTGTAGAGAAGAATGAAGGAGTAGGTTGGCGCTACACAAAACCATTCTTTTTTGGTAATTTTGTCGCAGTTAAGTCAATAAGACTTACCCAAGAAAATAAAATGGATACCCAATGCTAACCATAGATTGCAAAGGCTTACTTTGCCCACGACCATTAATTGAGGCTAAAAAGGCCTTCACGCAGGCACCAATTGGTGAAACGCTTGTAATTGTTGTCGATAATGAAACAGCCGTTTTTAACTTAACCAGCTATTTTATTGGGAATGGCGTTGATTCTCATACAAAAAAGGAGGGTAACCTTCACTTTGTTACAGTAAAAAAAGGAGTATCACAACAGACCTCCTTGGAAAATTCTAGGCCGGAGGACTACTGCCAAATTCCCCAACAAAATCATGCTAAAGAAAAAACCGTGGTATTGATAGCCAGCGACAAAATGGGAGAGGGTGATGCTGAACTTGGCTCTATACTCATGAAAGGTTTCTTCGTTGCCTTGGCTGAAGCAGAAACGGTTCCAGAGGAGGTGATATTCTATAACTCGGGCGTACTGCTAACTACTAAACAATCAGCAATTATTCAGTCGTTGGAACAGCTCAAGACTAAAGGGGTACAGCTAACAGCTTGTGGCACCTGTGCAGATTATTTCGATATAAAGAGCGATATTGAGATTGCAACTATTTCCAATATGTATAGCATTGTAACCGCCCTAAATTCTGCCGAGAAAGTTATAAAACCCTAGTATGCCGGAATTGCTGAAATACTTCGACAATGGTGCAACCAGCTTTCCAAAACCACCAGAAGTAGGTCAATTCATTCAGAATTACTTAGCATTTGGTGGTACCTACGGTAGAGGTGGTTATCCAAGAGCCGCGGAATCCACAGCGTTGGTTGAGCAGCTGCGCGATAAACTTGCCGTTCTTTTTGGTATTGGGCAGCCAGAAAATATCGCATTCTCAGCAAATTCGACCCAGGCTATCAACACCATTCTCCAAGGTTTGGATCTAAAGGGAAAGGATATCCTGATATCACCACTTGAGCACAATGCTGTTACTCGCCCTTTGGAGATGATTCGGAAAACTGTTGGAACTAGATTCCACATAGTTTCTCATTTTTCAGATGGGTTAGTTGATATTGACGGGCTGAAAAAGCAGATCAATGCACGGGTAGGCTTGGTTGTTATTAATCATCAAAGCAACGTAAATGGTCTTATTCAACCAATTGCTGAAATTAAGAAAGCTATAGGCACCATTCCAATTCTGGTGGATGCCTCGCAAAGTGCAGGTCATTCTAATATTGATTGCGATCGATTAGGAATTGATTATCTGGCGTTTACAGGTCACAAAGGGTTGATGGGGCCAACTGGAATAGGAGGATTTTATGCGCAGAATCCAGAGACAATTGAGCCCCTTATTTTTGGAGGCACCGGTAGCAACTCCGATAGCTTTGAGATGCCTTCTAACCTTCCTGATAAATTTCAAGCGGGAACCCCAAATATGGTTGGAACTGCAGGACTTTTAGGCGCCCTTATGGCAAACGTTATACCTCAGCATTCACACACAAGTTTTGTAGAGATGCTTTTAAATATTAAAAGTATTGAAGGTTTGGAGGTCCACTGTGCAGATGAAAAAGAAAAACAAGGGGAGACCTTCTCATTTCGCTACACCAATGAAAATCCTGGCGATACCGCATATCGGCTGTTTCAACTATTTGGCCTTGAAATGAGATCTGGTTTGCATTGCGCACCGTTGGCACATAAAACACTCGGTAGCTTTCCTCTGGGATTGGTAAGGATTTCACTTTCACCTTTTCACACGATGGACGATCTAGATTATCTAACAAATGCCATTGAAAAGGCGAGTTTAAGCCGTAAAAACTAAGCCAATGACCATTTTGTTGTTTCCAAATGTTCGCATGGTGATTAAGGCTGAAAAGCTCCTTTTGCACTTGGATATTAAGGCAATGGTTAGACCAGTTCCCACCAATATTACTGCCGAATGTGGCATGTGCCTTGAGGTAAATGACTCTGAGGTGGAGGCAATATTTGTGCAGCTGCAGGGTGCTGGATTTAATGCAACTATCACTAAAATATAAGAAATTGATGGATATTGATTTACTTTCGCTTGTGGAATATGGCGGATGCTCCTCCAAACTTCCGGCATCAGAGCTAGAAAAGGTGCTAAAGCATTTTCCAAAAATAACCGATCCAAACCTTCTTGTTGATATCGATAACCAAGATGATGCTGCTGTATACAGAATTTCCGAAAATCAAGCGCTAATATTTACCACCGATTTCTTTCCACCTATCTGTAGCGATCCATTTGAATTTGGTCAAATTGCAGCAGCAAACTCACTGTCAGATGTTTATGCAATGGGAGGGAAGCCACTTCTTGCGCTTAATATTGCCATGTTTCCTGCCACAATGCCACTAGAGGCGTATGCAAGAATATTGGAGGGTGGCCTCTGTAAGGTAACGGAATCTGGGGCTTTGCTCGTGGGGGGGCATACCATTGATGATACTCCACCAAAGTATGGATTAGCCGTTATCGGAATGGTCGATCCAACTAAACTTGTTACAAACGCTGGTCTTTCTCTTGGTGAAACTCTAATATTAACAAAGCCTATTGGTAGCGGTATTCTGGTTTCTGGGAAAAAAGTTGGATTGGCGAGTGAAGAGTCATACCATCAAGCACTCGAAAACATGAAAATTCTAAATTCCAATGTACTTGATTCATTCCAGCATGGTAGTGTGAGGGGCGGAACAGATGTTACTGGATTTGGACTTTTAGGCCATACGCTCAAAATGGCACGTGCAAGCAAAGTTTCCATTCATATTAAAGCATCATCTGTTCCTTATCTTTCCCAGGCATACAGTTTGGCAGATGATGGATGTATTCCCGGTGCTACATTTCGAAATTTAAAGTATGCCGAGAGCGAAACCTATTTTGCACCAAGCGTTCCATTTGCCTACCGGGCGCTGTTGGCTGATGCACAAACATCAGGAGGAATTGTTTTTGGAATAAATGCATCTTTGGCTCAGGACGCCATTTTAAAACTAAGGCAAAGTGGTGCTGTACAGGCTTCTATTATTGGCTTGGTTAAGGAAAAGGTTGACAATTACCATCTCTACATAACCTAACAAAATCCACATGGCACTGTTAGAGGGAGAAACATTTATATTTAACGTTTTGGCTCTGAAGCGCATTGAACCAGATTCAGAGCAATCCTTCTTTGTGCTGGAAGGTCCCAATGGAGGTAAGTTCTTGCTGCCAAGCCATCCTTATTCTGCATATGGAATCAAAGTAGGTGGCAAAATAGCCTGTAAGATTGATAAAATTAGCTGTTCTGGCAAGATATACCTTGAACCAGAAAACCCATTCTATAAGGTAGGGAATACTTACTCTTTCGAGGTTATTAAGGTTGAAGCCTGTAGTTTACAAAACGGGGAAAGGGCAGAGGTGGCTATTGTTCTTGACAAACTTGGAAATAAGATAGAGGTAAATGTCTATAAATCAACTATATCAGCCAAAACAATTACTTGCCTTGTAAAAGACATCAAAAAAGGACAATTGTATTTGGAATTTGGGAAAGATGTTGTTGATGGTGCCAATCTTGAAGCTGGTAGATGGTATGATTTTCATATTGCAGGTGAATATTTACATTCGGATGGAAAGAAGAATTTGATTCTAGTATCGGTAAGCAATGGCTCTCGGCATTTTATTTTGGCAAAAGATTATGAGCATTACGGACTAAGTGTTGGTCAAACCATTTCAGCATTGGTTACAAGGAGGGGTAGAAATGGATACTATTACTTAGAACCAAAACATCCTCAGTATATTATTGGGAATAAGTATTTCTTTGAAATAGTAGATGTGACGCAATTTACCAGGCAAGAAGATAATACTGATATAGTTCTGGTAACTGTTATTGATAGGTTACAGAAGAAGGCATCGTTTATGTGGTCCGATGAAAATCTACCACAAGTGGGAGAAAAAATTCAGTGTCAAGTTATCGGCCTCCGGAAGGGAAAACTAATTCTATCACAATAAAAAAGTGGATTTTTCTAATCCACTTAATCCTCATCATATTCGTCAAAGGAACTTTCATCTTGCTGTTCCGCTAGATTATCTGCTCCAGTAACAATATCTTCCTCCTCGCCATAGAAATCCTTGTCATCGTCATCCTTAGACTTATTATCAATCTTCACATCTACCTTAACTAGGTAGCTAGCGTCCTCATCATCTATGGTAAAGTAATAAAAGAAATCACCATTTGGCTTTTCAAATTTCTTTATAAAATCCCAATAGCCACTTGGATATTTTGCTTTAACCAACTCAAGTTGCTGTAAGGTTAAATTCTTAACGTTGGTGATGACACGTTTTTTAACTTTCTTTTCCATAGACGAATTGCCCTGATTTTTTTTGCAATTATACACTAAAAAATGAATATGCAAGAGGTATTTTCAATGGAAAATAAAAAAAATGTGGATAAGGTAATACATTAATTAACAATGACATGTTTATTTAGTGAGGGAATTATATTGGACTACAAAATTATTGCAGCTGATTTTAGCAGTAAAAAAAGAGCATTAATGAGTTTGCGTGATATCTAATTATAGTCCTATAATTAATATTATGTTAAGTAGTATGATGTAATAGAAGGGAGAACGAGTCCCCCTTCTATTACTGCGATATATTTTAAGTTCTAGTTCCCCTTAAGCGCTTTGCTTTTCTCTTGGAACTCCTTAAACTTTGCCATCATTTCATCGCTATCATTTCTAAAGCGGAAATACAAATTCTTGAGCGTTTCTACCACTACTAATTCGTTCGGATGCAACTGATATGATTTTTCAATGTAAGGTAACGCCTTTTTAAAGTATGTATCAGCTTGAACCAGAAGGCTATCGTATCCCTTTGTGTCCTCCATAGGCAACTTGTTTGCAGCTTCAACCTTAACAGCACCCTCGTTGTAATACATTACACCTAAGTTGAAATATGCGTCAAAATATTCTGGGCTAATTTCAATTGCTTTTTTGTAGGACTCTGCAGCCTTTTCTAAGTCTGGTAATTTCTCGTAGAGAGCTGCTTCTGCAAAATATAGAGATGCATTGGTTGGATCTGTTGCAATGGCCTTATCAAGATAGTTAATAACCTTTGTTGGACTCTCATTCTTAACAATGTAATAGTTAATCAAGGAAAGCATTAAGGTTTTGTTAGTTGGAAAAAGAGAAAATCCTTTTTCTATTTCTTCGCCTGCTTTAGCAGTATCGCCATCAGCCATATTGCAGTTATACAGATAGTAATAAAGTTCACCACTATTAGTATAGTTTATTTCGCGAGCTTTTTCTAGGTACTTTATGCCTTCATTACATTTACCTGCAAGCTGAGCAGTTACTCCAGCATAGTAGATAATGGCAGAATCGAGTTTGTCAACAGCTGGATTGCTTGTGCAAAGTTGAGACCCCTCAAAGGCATGAAATGCTTGAGCATAGTCCCTTTGAGTATAAAAGTTCATGGCTAAAACGTTGTATTTTAGAGCCAAAGCATTTAGACCTTCTGCAATTTTCTTGGTCTGCTTCTTGTCTGAATCTAGCGTGTAAGCTTTATCAAAGGATTTGTATGCATTGTGATAAGCGCTGTCGACAAACTGATTAGTTTCCTTCCAAAACGCAACTTTACCCCCTGATACATAGAGGCTAAAATACGGATATACATCCTCCTCAAATGGCTCACTATTAATCTCTACTTGGTTAGTCGAGGTGGGTGAACCATACATCAGCTTTACCTCTTGGATTGACATATTCATCCTCAGCTCATAGCTATGAACATCAATGGCATCCAAGTAAACCTCTCCCCTATTAATCCATGTTTTGGGATTATCAGCTTTCTTAGGGTTTTCAATGTCCTTAGTGCTCTTTTCAAACTTGCTCTTAACTTGGTCGGCATTAGGAATCCCTGTAACCTGCCCAAATGCTACTTGGCCAACAAGAGCTATTGTTACCGTTAAAAGATACTTTTTCATTGGTGTATCAGATTGGGTTAGTAATTAGATAATTGTGTAATATTAGTAAATATAAATTATTCCTCAAGCGGTGATTCTGTAATCAGGTCTACAATCTCCTCGTCATCACCTTTCTGAACAAGGGCAACAGCGGCTATTTCATCTTGCTTGCGAAGATTAATTAACTTCACTCCCTGCGTTGCCCTACCAGTAATCCGGATATCGCTAATATGCAGGCGAATTGTAATGCCGGACTTCGTTATGATCATTAGATCGTTGTTATCCGTAACGCCCTTAATTGCTATAAGTTTGCCGGTTTTATCTGTGATATTGAGAGTTTTAACCCCCTTGCCTCCTCTGCGGATTATTCGATAATCGTCTAGTTTAGAGCGCTTGCCAAAACCTTTCTCGGAAACAACAAGAATATCCTGAACATTCTCGTCGGTGCAAACCATACCAACTACTTCGTCAGCTGCAGTAATGCTTATACCCTTAACGCCAGAGCCTGTTCTTCCGATGGGTCTTACTTGGCCTTCTGGGAATCGTACCGCTTTACCTTCACGAGCAGCCAGTAATATATGCTCCTGCCCATCAGTTAACTTAGCCTCGATGAGTTGGTCCCCATCCTTAATAGTAATAGCATTTACACCAGTTTGACGTGGTCTAGAGTAAGCTTCAAGTGAGGTCTTTTTTATAATACCCTTCTTTGTGCAAAGGATAATATAATTTGAAGTAATATATTCTGTGTCAGTTAGTTTCTTAACATTAATATAAGCCTTTACCATATCGTCAGGCTTAATGTTAATAATATTCTGAAGAGCCCTACCTTTGGTTGCTTTGGCCCCTTCTGGAATATCGTAGACTTTCAACCAAAAGCACCTACCTTTTTCTGTAAAAAGTAGCATGGTATTGTGCATGGAGGCAACAAAAATGTGCTCAATGAAGTCCTCATCACGCGTAGTGGAACCCTTTGTGCCGACGCCTCCTCTATTTTGTGTTTTAAATTCAGTTAACGGGGTTCTTTTAATGTAGCCTAAGTGTGATATAGTGATTACCGCATCATCATCGGCATAGAAATCTTCCGGATTAAACTCTTCAGCATGTCGAATGATTTCTGTTCTACGATCATCACCATACTTCTCCTTTATTTCAATGAGTTCATCTTTAATAATTTTCATCTGGAGGCTAACATCCACTAAGATTTGTTTGTAGAAATCAATCTTTTGCATCAACTCGTCGTACTCCTCCTTAATCTTATCACGTTCAAGGCCTGTGAGGCTACGTAAACGCATCTCAATGATTGCTCTTGACTGAATATCGGATAGGTTAAAGTTGGTCATTAATCCTTCGCGGGCAGCATCGGGAGTTGCAGATGCACGAATTAATGCAATAATCTCGTCGATATGGTCAAGCGCAATGAGTAAGCCTTCTAGTATGTGGGCTCGCTTTTCTGCTTGATCAAGATCATACCTGGTTCTACGCATGATTACCTCGTGCCGGTGATCGACAAAGCAGGCTATCAACTCTTTTAAATTGAGCTGCTTTGGTTTGCCATCCACTAGGGCAATGTTATTAACCGCAAATGAAGATTGTAGTTGGGTTAATTTATATAGATTGTTCAGCACCACATTTGCAACCGCTTCCTTTTTGAGGATAATAACGATGCGCATTCCGTTACGATCGGACTCATCATTAATATAGGAGATACCATCAAGCTTCTTATCGTTGATCAAATCGGCAATTTTCTTAATCATTTCTGCCTTATTGACCATATAGGGAATCTCATTCACAATGATTTTAGCCCTACCGCTATCTGTAAATTCCAGCTCAGTTTTTGCTCGTATAACAATACGCCCTCGTCCTGTTTCAAATGCCTCTTTTACTCCTTGATAACCATAAATAGTACCACCTGTTGGGAAATCAGGCCCTTTCACATACTTCAATAGTTCATCAATAGTTATTTCCCGGTTATCAATGTATGCACAGGTTGCATCTACAACTTCTCTCAGGTTATGGGGAGCCATATTGGTTGCCATACCAACTGCTATTCCCGATGCTCCATTTACTAATAGCATGGGGATTCTAGTCGGTAGTACAGTTGGTTCCTCGAGCGAATCGTCAAAGTTTAGTCTAAAATCTACAGTATCCTTATCAATATCAGCTAAGGATTCCTCTGCTATTTTTTTCAAGCGAGCTTCGGTATAACGCATAGCTGCTGGGCTATCGCCATCTACTGAACCAAAGTTTCCCTGCCCATCAACGAGAGGATACCGGAGTGACCATTCTTGAGCCATACGAACCATGGCGTCGTACACCGAAGTATCACCATGTGGGTGATACTTTCCAAGTACTTCTCCGACAATACGTGCCGATTTTTTGTAGGGTTTATTTGCCATTAACCCTAAATCTGACATTCCAAATAATACCCTACGGTGCACTGGCTTTAGCCCGTCCCTAACATCAGGAAGAGCACGAGATACGATTACCGACATCGCATAGTCGATGTAGGCAGATTTCATCTCCTCCTCAATATTAATTTTCAGAATCTTTTCTCCTTCAGCCATAATCAGATGCTTTCTCGTTTTCTATTAGCGTGCTAAAGTACTCATTTATTATGGATTTTTAGGGTGTTGACCTACCTATTTATCAACAAATTTTGAGCTTTATAACAGGAATAAATCCTTTGGAGAAGAAAAAAGGCTAACTTTCGTTGAAACACAAAGTAAATGTTAAACAACAACCTCATTTTTGGGTTAATTGTATTATTTTAGTGCAAATTTTCAACAAAGGAGTATATATGGACTCTAACTTTTCAAAACGAATAAAAGATATCCTTAGCTATAGCAAGGAGGAAGCTATCCGACTTGGAAATCCTTCCATAGGGACAGAGCATCTGTTCCTCGGAATCTTGCGTGAAGGCGAGGGTATCGCGGTTGACATACTTAAATCGTTAGGTGCAGATATACAAGCACTTAAACAACTAGTTGAAGAAAGAATACGAACCGATATGGTTATGGATCTTTCTGAGTTGGAAAATTTAAATCTTTATAAATCAGCGGAGAGGGCCCTTAAACTCGTATTTTTGGAAG
>DATKVT010000152.1 GCA_035529935.1 Williamwhitmania sp.
ATAAAATAAAAAGAAAATATCTACAGCAGTACCTTGATGAGTTCGTATACAAATTAAACAGAAGGTATTTTGGTGATAAAATCTTCGATAGGCTAGTGGTAGCCAATATTACAGGATTATGACACTTTACGGATATACATACTCTTTTTTAACATAAAATGAATATGAACGTATTGGTAATGGAAAAGCAGGAATACAGTATCTTCATGTAAGCTTAAAGTAGTTTTTAGTTAAAAATCTGTCAAGTTATTTTAGGAAGATATATGCATTCTTTTCCTAATATTACTTAACATTAAATCTTCCCTCCCATGAAAAACATCTATATTGAGCTAACCGATTCCGATGGCGAAAAGTTCCTGTTAAACGTGCTGCACGTGGCATGGATTGAGCCTGATAAAAAGGGTGGTTGCCTCCTTAAATCCAACTGGGTAAACAACTCCTTAAATAGGCGTGTGAAGGAGTCCTATGAAGAGGTAAAGGCGCTAATGGCCTCCCTGGATAACGTGATCTTGCCATAACCACCCTTCAAGTTACATCACAAGCAGCGGTGTTTACCGGAACGCCCTAGGCTGCGGAGCCAATAAGGGGCGGAGAACTCCATAAACCGTTGAAACGGTTTGGACTTTTCATCGGAATTTAATTACCCACGGTTGAAACCGTGGGCTATGAGTTACAATGGCGATGGTCCGGAGGCGAGCGCCCTGGGCTGTGCAGCCGGGGACCCTTAGGCCGAAGGGAGCGTAAAAACGGCAAAAGTGAATTTGGGTATAATCGAAAGGTTCTTCCTAAATACGGCCTCGTAGAGGCCTAACGTTGGTAGAAAAATCAATCCATATAAAACTAGCGCGCCGTAGGTGCGCAACTATTCGCCGCAAATAACCGGGCTAAGGGATTTGTTGCACACCTACGGAGTGCCCACGCATTGATCCATTGCGCTACCAACGTTTGACTCCTACAGCGCCTTATGCTTTTCCGTATCTACCTTTCTATTGCACCATAATAATGGGTCTCTCTATTGCCCAAAATCCCCTTAAACAAAAAAAGGCCAGCCATTGTGGCCAGCCCATATCTTTTATACCGTGCAATGCGGTTGCGCTATTTACCGGTAAGGAATTCTTTGGTAGTCATTATTTTGGCGTAGCTCTTTAGGGTGGCAAGCGTTTCTGCTTGCACCAGTTTTGCCTTTACCTTTACACCGTTGTACTCCAAATTTCTTGTGGCGCAGGCATCGCTAATGAGTGTTACATCATAGCCCTTGTCGGCTGCGGCCCTTACGGCTGCCTCCACGCACATCTGCGTTTGCATTCCGCAAATTACCAGTTTACCGGCATTGAGCTCCATGAGCATGCGCTCCAGGTCGGTTCCCTTAAAGCTGTTTACATCGGTCTTGGTAATCACCTTTTCGTCCTCAACCGGCTTAACCAGCTCGTATATGTCGCCACCCGACTCAACCTTATGCTTGATAAATATTACGGGTTTTTTCTCCTGCCTGAAACGGAGAAGAATCTTCTGGGTATTTTGGGCTGCAGGAATCGGGTTTACCAGCTCCGATTTACCGCCGGGAAAGTAAAAGTATTGCTCGTCGATGATGAGTAAAACCTCCGTCTTGGGCTTCTCCTGTGCTGTTGCAGTGGCTGCCATCAGCAATGCTGCGAGGAGTAGGGTTAGCTTGTTTTTCATAATCAATGGCTTTTAGGTGTTGTTTGGGTATCGGTAATATACAGCAAATTACTCGATTTACACCAAAACAATTTGCTGCTGCTACGGCTGCCCGTGTTTCCCCTTAATTAGAGTAGCGGCAACAATTACAATTCCAGTTATGATGTTCATTACCACCACCACTTTTCTGAATTTCTCCTGATGAATTTTTAGCGCCCACCTGTTTCCCCACCTTGAGCCAAGCAGCAGAAGTGGAGCACAGCTCAACGCCAGCGTCAGCGATTCGTGAGGCACGAGATGCTTCGCAAAGTATGCCGCTGTGGTAAATAGCGCGGAAAACATGCTGAACCATGCCAGCGCTCCTCGAAATAGCTGTTTTCCGTAGCCTTTGCGGGTCATGGCAATCACAATGGGTGGTCCGCCAACGGAGATGCTCGTATTTAGAATCCCGCTCAAGAAGCCGGCAAACACAATGGGCATTTCCTTAAACCGTTTTGCAAGTTTAATCTCACCAAGCATTTTCACTGAAAAAATAATTACCACAATGCCTGTTATAATTTTCAGCGTAAACTCATTGATGTATTCCAAGAAGTAGATACCGAGAGGAATACCCAGCAAGCTGGCGGCAAACATGGGAACAAAGTAGTGCCAGCGAATTTTTTCCTTCATCTGCAGCACTATGAGCAGGCTAGTAAACATGTTGAAGATGCTCATGGCAGGCACCAGCACGCTCATGGGAAAGATGAGCGAGAGCACAGGGAGGGCAATAAGCGCGAAGCCAAAGCCGGTAAGCCCTTTAAGCACGGAGGCTGAAAGTATGATTAGTGCACTTAATATCCAGAGATATACTTGTAGATGCGGCATGTTTATTAACTCTCTTTGGTTTTGGATAGGGTTAGCTCTGCTAACACTCTTACCGATTCTCTAATACAAGGAACACATTTGTGCTCCGAAAGGTTTTGGGTTTTTACAAAATCTCTATCTTTTAAAGTCTTTAGCGATGCTCCACCAAGAATTTGGCTACAGGTGGTTCCACCAAATGTTTTTTCCATACGGTCGAGAAAGAGCTGGGCTAGGGCGCTCGTTTTTTCTTTTGCCTCCTTATCGTCGACGTTTGTATTGCCAAAGTGCAGGCCAATTACCAAGCTACTGGCGTTAAAGGCTCCACATATCTCCTGCTTGCGACCAATTCCACCGCCCATGGCACCACTTAGCCGAAGGGCCATGGCTGGCTCAATGCCGTATTGTGGTGCAAAAACGGAAAACACTGCTTGGGCACAGCTCATGCCGTTGGAAAAATTGCTTATAGCTTGCTCTTCAGCCAAAGAGGTGGCGCTATTTGTGCTTGTCATCAAAGCCGATTAAAACGTTACACTGAACATAGAACTAGCACATTGACAACAGTCACCTTTAAGCGGCAGGATGCTCCCAATGCGTGCCACAATATATGCTCAAAGGCTGTACTTTGTTTCCTAATAAGAGCTAAAATTATCGGAAAATTTTTCTGGCTGGCTTAGCAATACCATCGATTACATAGAACGATGTGTTGAGCAGTAGCTTAGCAAACAACGTTAGTCAAGGAGTTCAACCTTAAATATGACCCCAGATTTTTGAGCCATGTGAACTTTTACGTGCTCACCCTTATCAACCTTTTGGTACATCTCCTTGTCAACCTCAATGAGGTCGTCGCCAATAAGGAAGTAGTGCTTTTGCGTAGCGAGGTCGGTGGGCAGGAACGATGGATTTTCAGTGAGGCCTGCAGTTTCCGATAGATTTGCAATGGGTTCGTCCACCTGCTCTTTGTCGGTGATGGTTTCCACCTTAACCTCCTTGTTACCCGTGCGGAGGTCAGCATTCACTTTTCTATTTATCCACATCGATACGAGGTAACCTATCACAGCTCCTACAAAAACGTTTATCAGAATGTAAACCACATAGTGAAGCTCACCCATGGTAATGGAGATGGCAATGCCCGAAATGGCAAGCAGAACTCCGATGTCTGAGCCAAATACCTTACCCGTTTTCTTCTCCTTCTTTAGGGCCTCAATTTCCGATGCAAGCAGTGGTGATGTCATGGCTTCAATTTTTTGTAAAAGGTACATAGATAAACAGACCATGTCAAGTTTTACCTCAATTTAATTCACTAAAAATATGTTAAACTTTCTTGCTGGATTCCATCGATTAGAATAATTCGTATTGATGTGTAAAAAAAGAGAGAGGGCTACCAATATAGTGGTTGCCCTCTCTAATGTATAGAAACGCAGTAGTTTTTAGATTTTTGGTCCTGCTGCGATTAAACGTTTGCCAGCATCGTTGTCGGTAAAGTTCTCAAAGTTCTTGATGAACTTTTCGCCCAGCATCTTGGCTGTTTCGTCGTACTCCGCCTTGTTGTTCCAAGCGTTGCGAGGGTTGAGGATTTTGCTGTCAACATTCGGAACGCTTTTGGGTATTTGAAGGTTGAAGACTGGCAGAGTTTCAAAATCTGTATTTTCAATGGACCCATCTAGGATGGCATTGATTATTGCTCTGGTTGAGGGCAGATCGATGCGCTTGCCAACTCCATACTTGCCACCAATCCATCCGGTGTTAACGAGGTATGCTTTTGAGCCATTCATCTCCATTTTTCTTACTAGCTCGCGGGCGTAAACCGTTGGGTGGAGTAGTAGGAATGCTTGACCAAAGCAGCTGCTAAAGGTTGGCTGAGGTTCGGTAACACCCAGCTCGGTGCCTGCCAGCTTCGATGTAAAGCCGCTAAGGAAGTGATACTGTGTTTGGTCGGGGGTTAGCCTCGAAACGGGAGGGAGAATGCCAAAGGCATCGGCCGTAAGAAATATCACATTCTTTGCGTGGCCTGCTCTTGAAACCGGCTTTACAATATTCTTGATGTGGTAAATGGGATAGGAAACACGGGTGTTCTCGGTCTTTTTCTTGGATGAGAAATCAATGTTGCCTTGCGCATCAATGTCGAGGTTTTCCAGCAACGCATCGCGACGGATAGCTGCGTAAATATCGGGTTCCTTCTTTGGGTCAAGGTCGATGCACTTAGCGTAGCAACCTCCTTCAAAGTTGAATACGCCATTGTCGTCCCAGCCATGCTCGTCGTCGCCGATGAGCTCGCGGTTGGGATCGGCGGAGAGGGTTGTTTTTCCCGTTCCTGAAAGACCAAAGAAGATGGCTACATCGCCTTTTTTACCAACGTTGGCCGAGCAGTGCATGGCTGCAATGCCCTTAAGCGGCAGGAAGTAGTTCATCACGGAGAAGATACCCTTCTTGTTTTCGCCACCATACCAGCTGCCACCAATAACCGACATTTTTTCGCCAAGGTTGAAAACCACAAACACCTCCGAGTTCATGCCCATCTCCTTCCAGTCTGGATTGGTAACTTTGGAGGCGTTTAGCGAAACAAAATCGGGTTCAAAATCTTTGAGTTCCTCTTCGGTAGGACGAATGAACATATTTTTAATGAAATGCGCCTGCCATGCAACCTCGAGTACAAAACGAACCTTAAGGCGGGTGTCGGGGTTGGCTCCGGAGTAGCAGTCAACAACGTAGAGCTTTTTGCCGGAGAGCTGTTTTGCCGAAAGCGCCTTTAACTTCTTCCAGTTCTCTTCGGAGAGGGGCTTGTTGTCGGAACTCTTCTTCCCAGGCTGAGCCCACCAAACATTGGCTTCGGAGGAGGACTCCTTTACAATGAACTTGTCTTTGGGGCTTCGGCCGGTAAACCTCCCGGTATCAACATTAATTGCGCCCAGCTTGGTTAATATTCCCTTTTCAAAACCCTCAAGTTTTGGGTCAGTTTCGTGCTCGAATAGCATTTCGTAGCTAGGATTATAGTAAATCTCCTTTACATTGGTGATTCCATAGCCTTGTAGCGCTTTCGTTAGTTTTTCCATAATTCGTTTTTTTTTGAGAAATACATTTGGGGTAACACTTCCCCCTTACTATTTGTTTGCCAAAAGTGGTTAAAACTGTTAATTAAATCGTTTTCGGAACAAAAAAAGTTTCAATTTTTTATTTCCTACTAGCGACCAAAATGCTCGTACGCGTTTTAAAATTGAACGTTTTAATGGGCATACGCTAATGGTACCTTTTAAGTCGTGCTAAGTGTGTTTTCACAAACGCTATAGGAGCGGTGCACAAATGTTCTTTGTAGGCTAACATGTATGTACGTTTATGCCTGTAGTGCTGCACGTTAGCCGATATAAAGAAGCAATTAAGTAGTGCGCGTGATTTAGGTGGCGAGGTGTAAGATAGTACCTCTTACAATATTTCCCGGAGAGCCTGTGTCAGAAAAGCCACGCGAGCCATTCTTTTTTTATGCAGCCTGTCGTCTGCTATGCCTTAGCAATACTTCCATTGCAAAAGTAACCATTAAATGTGTGAGGCGATACTTAATGTTAGTAAAATAACATTAATAATTAAGCAATCGTTTTCGGATAGCTATTCCCAGCGATGTGCGTTTAAGGTGGATTTTGGTATCGGATAGGATAGTGTCGTGCTAACAATTGAACACTCGTGAAGTAAGTCCTCTGGCGTGATGGTATTTAGAGATGAAATTGAGGTTGACGCACTCTTCACCATCCACCTTTATGTAGCAGGTCGTCGGTTTTGTCGAAAGGTTCAGCTTAAAGTTCTTGCAATAGTTGAAATTAGTTCGAATTGGGGGCTAGAGTTTAACCTCTATAAGTGGGAGGGCACCCATAATTTTCAGGAGTAGCTTGTGGAAAACAGTATTGATGCTGGCGGAACTCGTGGTGTTTTTGTGCTGATTCCAAAGCAAAAATAGAAGAGCCGCAGCATACCGCCACGGCTCTCTATTGCATATAGCCTTCCTTTGCTATTACATGTGAATAACCTCACCGTATGCCGCAGCGGCTGCCTCCATAATGGCTTCGCTCATGGTTGGATGAGGATGAATACTCTTAATAATCTCGTGTCCTGTGGTTTCTAAGTTACGAGCAACAACCAGCTCTGCAATCATTTCGGTTACGTTGGCACCAATCATGTGCGCGCCGAGCAGTTCACCATACTTAGCATCGAAAATGAGCTTCACAAAGCCATCCTTTGCTCCGGCAGCGCTAGCCTTTCCTGATGCAGTAAATGGGAACTTGCCCACCTTAATTCCGTAACCCGCTTCAACTGCAGCCTTTTCGGTCATGCCAACAGAGGCCACCTCTGGGGTGGTATAGGTGCAACCGGGAATGTTTCCGTAGTTGATGGGACGTGGTGTTTGTCCAGCAATTTTCTCAACGCAGGTAATACCTTCAGCAGATGCAACGTGGGCCAGTGCAGGTCCGGGAATAATGTCGCCGATGGCGTAAACGCCTTCAACGTTGGTGCGGTAGAATTCATCAACCTTAACCTTTCCCTTTTCCATTACAATACCCAGTGCTTCTAGCCCAATGCCCTCAAGGTTGGAGGTTATACCCACGGCCGAAAGCACAATTTCTGCTTCCTCCTCTACAACACCCTTCTTGGTTTGGATCTTCACCTTGCAGGTTTTGCCAGTTGTATCAACCGACTCCACCGAGGCGTTGGTCATTACATTAATTCCGGCCTTTTTGAATGAGCGCTCAAGCGTTTTAGAGACCTCTTCGTCCTCGAGCGGCACAACGTTGGGGAGAAACTCTACCAGCGTTACTTTTGTGCCGATGGCGTTGTAGAAGTAGGCAAATTCACTGCCAATGGCTCCGGAGCCAACCACCACCATGGATTTTGGCTGTTTTGGCAGGGTAAGCGCCTGACGGTAGCCAATAACCTTAATGCCATCCTGAGGAAGGTTGGGCAGCTCACGTGAGCGGGCACCGGTGGCGAGAATAATATGCTTGGCTGTGTGGCTGCTTTTGGTTCCATCGGTAGCTGTAACTTCCACCGTATGGTTGTCGGTAAGCTTGCCAAAGCCGGAGATGGTTTCAATCTTGTTCTTTTTGAACAGAAACTGAACGCCCTTGCTCATGCCGTTGGCCACCTCACGGCTACGCTCAACCATTTTAGAGAAATCGGGTTTTGCTTCACCTTCAATTTTAACTCCATAGTCTGCTGCATGCAATGCATACTCAAACACATTGGCGCTTTTTAGCAGTGCTTTGGTGGGAATACAGCCCCAGTTTAGGCAGATACCTCCAACGTTCTCCTTTTCAACGACGCCCACCTTTAACCCAAGCTGACTTGCTCTTATGGCTGCAACGTACCCGCCGGGTCCGCCACCTATAACTAATAAATCGTAGTTCATCGACTCTGTTGTTTGGTTATTATTTTGTTGAATATTTTATTCTGAAAGTTGGTTCTTACTCATGTTTCGCTTCACGCTTAGCTTCATCTGCAAGGTTACAAATAACTTCGCCACGGCAAATGTTATAACTTGCACAAATACAACGGCTGCCCCACTTGGAATGTTCAATTCAAAAGCAAAAATAAGCCCTGAGCCAATGGATACCATGTTTATGGCAATGGCGATAATTGCAATAGTCTTGAATCGCCGGGTGAAAAGGTTGGCCGTGCTGGAGGGCAATGTCAAAATGGAAAGCAGCAGGATTATCCCTACCATTCTAATCCCAGCTACAATGGTAATGGAAACCATTACCAGCATTAGGGTATTGACTAGCCTAACCGGTATGTTTTGTGTTTTGGCAAACTCTGCATCGAAGGCACTGTAAAGTATCCATCGGAAGAAGAAGCCAAAAGAGAATAGCACCAAAATGTTTACGGCAACAATAACAACAAGGTCTACCGTGGTTACAGTAACAATGCTACCGAAAAGAAATCCCATCAGGTTGGGAGCGTAGCCAGGTGTTAACGCAATAAATATGATACCTACTGCCATTCCAAACGACCAGAGCATGCCAATTGCAGAATCTTCGCGCACCTTTCCTCTGGTGGTAACTAGGTCAATGCCAAGTGCCGAAAAAATGCTGAATACGAAAGCACCCCATATTGGATTGATACCTGCAAAGTAGGCCATTCCTATGCCACCAAATGAAGCGTGGGTAATTCCTCCTGTGAGAAAAACCAGCCGCCGGGCAACAATGTAGGTTCCCACAATTCCTGCGGCCACTGAGAGTAGCAGACCAGCAATAAACGCTCGGTATAGAAAGGGATAGGCTATTATGTCTTGAAACAGTTGGCTCATTTGTGGTTGTGAGTTTTTAGCACGGTATGTGGAACTGGACCGTGGCTGATAAGTTGAATGGGGCATTCATACACGGCCAGCTGCTCTTCCGATATGATGTTGGAATTGTGGTAATTTAGGTTTCGATTTACGCAGGCAATGGTCTTTACATAGGAGGTAATGGTTCCCAAATCGTGCGAGACCATTACGATGGCCATCCTTTCGTTCATCTCCCGGAGGATAGAGTATAGCTCATTCTCAAACTGGCTATCCACAAAGGTGTTGGGCTCATCGAGAATAAGAAGTTGGGGATCGGAGATGAGTGCACGGCAAAGAAAAATTCGCTGCAGCTGCCCTCCCGAAAGCTCATCGATGGTTTTGTGCCGGTAGCCGTAGGTGTTAGTTTTATGAAGCAGGTTTTCCGCCTTTTGCTTCTCTTCGGTGGTAAACCTGTTACTCATTCCCTTTTGGCCCATTAATCCCGACAGCACAACCTCCTGAACGGTGATTGGAAATGTTTTGTCTATGCCGTGTACCTGTGGCAGATAGCCTATTGTCCCGCGACTTACATCTGCTTGTAGATTGTTGATTACCTTCCCTGAAAATGGCGTGATTTGTCCAAGCAGCAACTTCAGCAGCGTGGTCTTACCTCCACCGTTTGGCCCAATAATACCAAGAAAATCGTTTGGTTTAATTTCAAGGTTGATGTTACGAAGGATAATGGTGTCGTCATATCCGGCCGTAACATTCTTGACCTCAATTAGCTTATCTGGCATGTTGCTCAACGTTATTAACTTGTTCAAATTGGCCAATTATGTTGCGGATGTTTTTGTCCCAGTTATAACCAAGCGGGTTAAGCTTAACTACCGATGCACCAACTTCGTTGGCAATAATGGTGGCCCTTTCGGTATCAAACTCTTGCTGAACAAAAATGGATTTTATTCCGTTGGTTTTGGCAATATCAATGGTCGATTTCATCTGCTTTGGTGAGGGCTCTTTTCCGTCCGATTCAATGGCAATTTGGTTAAAGCCATAGTCGCGGGCAAGGTATGAAAGTACTGGATGAAAATCCATAACGGCCTTAATGTGGTGCTGCGCTACTGCGTTTGCCATCATTTTATCGAGGCTATCGATGGTGGATATAAACTTGGTGTAGCCAGCCTTGAGAGAGTCAGCGTAATCTGGATCGGCCTCCATAAGCGCATTAACCATGGTTTGAGCTATCACCTTTACAGTTTTTGGGGAGATCCAAATGTGCGGGTCAACACCTTGGTGGTGATTGTCGTCAGAACCTTCTAACTCATCCCCACGAATTAGGTCGATGCCCTTGGAACAGTCAACTACTTTTAGGTTTGGGAAGTTATCGGTAATCCCACGAAGCATTGTATTTTCAAAGTCGAGGTTTCCCAACCTGAAGTAGACCATTGCGTGTGAGAGTTCAGTAAGTTGGAAGGCAGTTGGCTCATAGGTTTCTGGGCTTGAACCTTGCGGAACCATCACCAACACATTGTAGCGGTTGCCTGCAATTTGATCGACAAAATACTTCTGGGGCAGTATACTTACGGCCACTGTTCTTTTTGTGTTTTGTTGTTTGTTGTTGGTACAGCCGCTCCAACTTCCAAACAGGACTAATCCCAACGCTAGGTATGCAGCAATTTTCATGAGACTTGTATTGATTTAAGTTGTTTGTTCTTTGAGATTACTATACAAAAATAGAATATACATTTACCTATTGCAATATCCTAATGTAGTGAAATATTGACCAATCGTATGCTCTTAGGTATAAGAATTTACGATCGATTATCATAATCTGTAGCAAAGGTAGGGAAATATTAGGTATACAAAATCATTCTGGTTTCTTATGTTCTGGGAATTTAAAACAGCGCTACCTCCTTTTTGTTCGCCAACAAAGTGAGGGTGTAGAACAAAAAAATGCAAACAATTGGATTGTATATGCTTTTATTATGGTGTAATTGTTAAATTTGCTTTGAAGCAAAAACCACAATCATGCGCCCTACCTTGATTCGTATCCTTCTATTTATCTTTTCTGTTGGTAGTTTTGGCAGCTTGAACGCCCAAGAAGCTCGTATCGACAGCCTCGTGAATCTGCTAAAGACTGCTAAGGACAAGGAGCGGTTAGCCGTTCTCAATGAACTTACTCCTGAAATCCTTGACAGGAAGGATGCTGAGGCCTATGCCAAGGAGGCGCTGAGCTTGGCAAAGCAGTTTAAGGTAAGTGAGGCTGAGGTGGACGCCCTCGACAACTTGGGTATGGTTTATAGCTTCAGGGACAACTACGATGAGGCTGAACGAAATTTTCAGCGTGGGTTAGAACTTTCACAGAAGGTTGGTTACTTTAAGGGGGAGATGAACATCCTTATCAATATTGGCCAAAACTACTACTTGCAGAATAACATTCCGAAGGCCGAGAAATTTGCCAATGAGGTACTTGTTAAGGCAAAAAATAAAAACGATGAGGAGTTTATTGCCTATGCCTATCATGAGCTTGGTCGTTATTGCTTAGCTCGTGGCAGCCTCGATAGTGCCTCCATATTGCTTCGGAATGCCTACCGTTTGCGGGAGAAACAGCCCGACTTGCGTAAGTTGGCTCGTACTGCCGATAACCTCGGGGAGGTGTACTACGAGCTGGGAAAATTTGATAGCTCGCTTACTTACTATAGCCAATGCCTTAAGATTGGGGAAAAGCAGCACGATACCTACGGCGTTGCATTTGCCTTGTTCAATGTAGGACGGTGTGAGGTAAGGCAGGGAAATTACCAGGCTGCCATTAAGCCTTTTCAGGATGCCTCTACCTATTTTGAAAAGATAGGGGAACGGGTGCTTATGGCTAACTGCCTCTTTCACATTGGGACCGTTTACGAAAATATGGTTCAGAGCGAGCTGTCTGTGGAGTCCAACCGGCAAAATTTCAACAAAGCGCTGGAGTACTATCAAAGTGCCCTGAACATTTTTAAGGAGAACGACGAGAAGCAGTCCATTGCCAACTGTATGGTAAATATTGGCAACGTATACACACGGTTGGCATCCTTGGAATTTACCATCCGATATGGTGAATACTGGGAGGATTCTATTCAATATATTTCAGAAAAGGAGATTGAGCATGCATTTCTTAAGGGCAAGGAAGCCTACGATCAAGCGCTGCAAGCTTATCAAACTATTGACGATACTCCAAATTCACTAATTGTTTATATCAACCTTGCAAAGATTGCCAGCTATGAGCGGCAATATAGCCGTTCAGTCGATTTCAATATTCGTGTTTTAAAAACCGCCAAGAAGTTGGGTTTAACCTATCAAATGGCCTTAGCCGAATACGGGCTTGCGGAGGTGAGTTACCGAAGAGGAGATTATGAGCAGGCTATCGACAACTATCGACAGTGCTTACGGCTGGCAAAGCAAAATGGCATGCGGGAGCTTAAACGCTATATTTACCACCGCTTGTCGTTGGTTTACGAAAAACTGAACCAACCCAAGGAGTCGCTGGATTACCTTAAGCTATTTATTGCTGTTAAGGATTCCATCTTCTCTGAGAAGAGCCAGAAGGATATCTCTGAACTACAAACCCGTTACGAGACCGAAAAGAAGGAACAAGCCATTAAGCAACTTAATACTGAAACAGCTCTGCAAAACAGTGTTATCCAGAGGCAACGACTAATGATTTTTACCTTTGTTGTTGGATTTTTACTGATTTTGGTTTTTATAGTTTTACTCTTCAAACTTTACCGTAAGATTAAGTCGGCTAATAAACTTCTGAACGAGAAAAACGTACTTATTTCGCACCAAAAGCAGGAGATTACCGATTCTATTCGCTACGCCAGCAGAATCCAAACTTCGGTGCTGCCTCCGCTGGATCGCTTCAACCGATTACTCCCTGCAAGCTTCGTGCTTTTCCTTCCTCGCGACATTGTGAGTGGAGATTTTTACTGGATTACTGCCCGTGACGGTAAAACCATTGTGGTTGCCGCCGACTGCACCGGACATGGTGTTCCAGGTGCTTTTATGAGCATGTTGGGCGTATCGTTCCTCGATGAGATTGTGATGAAGGATGCCGTGGTTTCGGCCAATTTGGTGCTCGATCATCTTAGGGAAAGCGTTAAGCGGACCTTGTCGCAAACTGGTAAGAAGGATGAGCAAAAGGACGGCATGGATATTTCCCTCTGCATTATTGATCCTGCAACACGGAAGGTGGAGTTTGCGGGTGCCTACAACCCACTTTACTTGGTTCGAAACGGCGAGTTATTTGAATATAAAGCCGATAAGATGCCAATTGGTATTCACCTTACAGACAATGAGCCTTTTACGTGCCAAGTTGTTGATTATCTACCAGGTGATTCACTCTTTATTTTCTCCGATGGTTACGCCGATCAGTTTGGTGGCGCCGACGGACGTAAGTTCATGACTAAACCGTTTAAGCGACTACTTACAGAAATTAGCCCGATGCCAATTGATCAGCAGCGCGAAATGCTCCTAAAAACTCATTTGGATTGGAAGGGTGATAACGATCAGGTGGATGATATCTTGGTTATTGGATTTAAACTGTAGTTTATTAAAGCCTAATCGTAATTATATGGTATTGGAGTGGGTAAAAAAAGAGCGGAATTGTTTTAACAAACCGCTCTTTAACCACCTAGCCTAACTAAACCTATTGAAATAATCACTAACCAAATAGGATGATTTCAACCTAACTGATGGCAAAGGTAGGCTATTCTCATTCGTGCAGTTTTATCCAAAGGTTAAGTTATAATTACTTTACTTGTTTGAGGTGCTTAGAATAATGAATTTTGCAACTACATCGAGGAGCTGTGTGGCAATAACTGGCTTTGAAAGGTAATCGTCGCATCCTGCGTCTAATGCTTTTTGTCGGTCACCAACCATAGCATAGGCAGTAAGGGCAATAATAGGCATATTTTTGCTCTGTTGCTTAATATGCTTAGTTGCTTCATAACCATCTTGAACAGGCATCTTAATGTCCATTAGTACAAGCGCAACTTCAGGATGGGTAAGGCAAACTTCCACGGCCTCTTTTCCATTTGCAGCCCTAATTACAGCAAAGGATGCTTCTTCTAAGACGGTTTTGGTGTAAAGGTAGTTGAGCTCATCGTCTTCGGCGATGAGAATGGTGGGAATGTTTGTTGGCGATATAATGGGGTTTTGATGCTCATGAGCCATCGAGTTTGGTGGCTCCAACGTTTCTACTGGAATAGAAATTGTAAAGCGGCTACCGATTCCTTTTTCCGATTCCATGGTTATGGTTCCGTTAAGAAGCTGAATAAAACCTTGCGCAATGGAGAGTCCAAGGCCGCTTCCCTCATACCCACGGTTGATTGAAGTGTTTTCCTGCATGAAGAATTTAAAAACACTTATTTGGTTTTCTTTGTCTATGCCAGTGCCCGTGTCGCTTACAAACAGGTTGACCTTGTCATCGGCTATTTCAAAGCCAATATCAATTTGCCCCTCAGAGGTGAATTTTATGGCGTTGTCGAGCAAATGAGCAAACGATTTCTTTAGCAGTGCCTCATCGGAATTAAGGGAAAAGTTGACAACCTCCTTGGATATCAGAAGGTTTAGAGTAATTTTTTTTGCTTCGGCTATGGGTTGAAATTTGTAGTTGAGCTCTGAAAACAAATCAGCCAGTAGAAAGGGCTTTTTATGTATTTCTTGGCTACCTGAGGCGATTAGAGAAATATCCATGTAGTTTGTAATGGTGTTCAAGAGCCTATCGCTGCTGGTGTTTAGTATGTTGAGGTAATTTTTTCTGTTTTCTTCCGAAAGGTTTGGCTGTGCAATAAGGCTGGCAAATCCTAGAATGCCATTTAGTGGTGTACGAACCTCGTGCGAAATGTTTTGCATGAAAGCGGTTTTGAGTTTGTCTCCTGCCTCTGCTTTTTCCTTGGCTTGAATGAGTTCTTGCGTAAGGCGTTTTTGTTCTGTAATATCTTCGGTGTTGATGGTATAGCTGATTATTTCTCCTCCTTCATTGAGTAGGGGCGAGATGGCGACATACTCCCAATATCGCTCACCACTTCTCCGCTTGCTGAAGTATTCTCCTTTCCATACTTTCCCAGACCTGATAGTCTCCCATATATGGTTGAAGTTTTCCGGCGAGTTGGACTCTTCTTTAAGAATACGCACAGTTTTTCCGACAACCATCTCCGGTGGATAACCTGATATTTCAGTGAAGCGGGGATTGATATACTCAATTTTACCGTTGGTGTCAGAAATAATTACGCCTGATGGGCTCTGCATAACCGCTTGCGATAGTCGGTGCAACTCCTTTTGGGCCGCCTCAAGTGCCAGCAGCTCCTGTGCTTCCTTTAGTGCCCTGCTTACCGCCAAGGGTAACTTTTCGAGTTGGTCCTTTAGCACATAGTCGGTTGCTTTATTCTTTAGCAGCTCAACAGCACGGTCCTCACCAATTGACCCCGATACACAAATAAAGGGAACTTCCGGAAGGTGGGTTTGTGCAAGCCGCAGCGCCTCCATGCCGTTAAAACTAGGGAGGTTGTAGTCCGAGAGTATCAAATCGTATTGGCTGTTTTTTAACTCCTCAACAAAGGCTGACTCGGTGGAAACCGATTTAAAATAACCAGTATACCCTTCGCTTCTCAATAGTTCTCTAACCAGTTCTGAGTCAGCCTGGTAATCTTCTAGCAGAAGAATTTTTATCTCTGATTTTATTATTGCTTTATTATCCATTGATGATTTGGAAAAAATGTTTGTTCAACCTTTGGCGTAATGGTAAATTGCCTTTAAGAGTAAAATCTGTTTAATGGGTTTACGAAACAAAGCATAAAGTCAGCTGATTAACTTTTTTTGGGCACCTCGTTTACCAGTGCCCAAAAAATTCCCAGCTGCTTCACTGCATCCACGAACTGGCTGAAATCAACGGGCTTAACAACGTAGGCATTAACTCCCATCTCGTAAGTTCTCACTAAGTCATTTTCTTCCCTCGATGAGGTAAGCATTACCACCGGAATTTTTCTTAGGCTTGGGTCTTGCCTGATAGCATTTAATACCTCAATACCATCCATTCTGGGCATTTTAATATCGAGCAGGACTACTCCTGGATTTTCTTCGGATCGCTCCTTGTATTTGCCTTCCCGCCTAAGGTATTCTAAGGCCTCAACACCGTCGTGAACCACCACCACCTTGTTGGCAATGTTTAAGTCTTCTAAGGCAGAAAGCGTAAGCTCAACATCGTTCAGGTTATCTTCAGCAAGCAAGATTGTTTTAACTTCCACATGCATGGCTACTGTTTATTTGGTAAGGTGAAGAAAAATGTTGCTCCTCTATCTAACTCTGCCTCGGCCCATATTGTGCCGCCGTGGCGAGTAATAATTCGTTTGACGTTGGCAAGACCAATTCCTGTTCCCTCAAACTCTGCTGCGGCATGGAGTCGTTGGAATACACCAAACAACTTTAGGGCATACTTCATATCGAAGCCAACGCCGTTATCCTTTACGTAAAATATCTGGTCAGAGTTGTTCAAGTTGCACCCAATTTCTATTCTAGCAATATTCCTAGTTCTGGTGTACTTCAGGGCATTATCAATGAGGTTTGTCCAAACCTGACGAAGGAGATTGAAATCGCCGTAGGCATCAGGTAATGGGTTTATTACCCAATCAATCTGCCGATTATTAGTTTCAGGTTTTACCGATTTTATCACCTCCTTAACTAGCGCGTTTATATCCTGCATACTCTTTTTTAGCTCTGCGCGTCCGGTTCTGGAAAACTGCAGTAGATCATCGATTAGGGTTCCCATTTGCTGAGCTGAGCCCATTATTGTATTTATGTAACGCTGTGCTTCAGCATTGAGGCTTGCGGCATGCTTCTTCATGAGCATATCGCCAAAACCGTTGATGTGGCGAAGGGGTGCGCGCAGGTCATGCGAAACGGAGTAGGAAAACGCTTCCAGCTCATTGTTTACTGCCTCCAGCTGGGCTGTTCGTTCAATCACCCGTTGTTCTAGCGTTTCGTTAAGTATCTTAATTTCGTTTTCTGTCTCTTTTTGAATGGTAATATCGGTGTGGGTACCTAGCATTCGAAGCGGTGCATTGGAAGAGTCATATTCTGCTATCTTCCCAACCGACATAATCCACTTCCAACTTCCATCTTTTGTTCTTTGTCTAAACTCTACTTTATACTCATCGGTTACTCCGTTAACATAGTCGAGGTAAGCTTTTTCGGTAATTGGTTTGTCTTCGGGGTGGAGCCTTTCTATCCAGAAGTTGTTGGTTTCTACAAAAGTGGCTGGATCGTAACCCAGCATAAGGGCATATTGGTCGTTAACAATGCACTCACCTGTTTGAACATTCAAGTCGTAAAGTCCCTGTTGGGCGGCATCTAACGATAACCTTAGCCGTGCCTCACTATCAATAAGCGACTCCTCCGCTTTTTTCCGTTGGTAGAGCTGCCCAAGCTGTAAGGCAATGTTGGATGCAAGCTGGATAAACTGTTCGTCTTCATCTCTTCGTTCCTTAAGAAAGAAAACAATAATGCATATTACCTCCTTTTCCGATAGCACTGGAACACCAATTCCTGCAACAATGCCAAATTCTATGGCTTCCTTGAATCGGTGAAAGTCGTGATAATGCTGAACATCCTTTATCCAAACAGGGTTTTTCTCCTGCCACACCCTTCCCGGTAGGCCGGCTCCACATTCAAAATGATGTTTTTTGCTGAGGTCAATGTATGGTAAAAGAGCCTGTTCGGTAGAATACCACGCTTTGCTGTAGTCTAGTTGGGTATTGCTGCTGTTGGGAAACCATGCCTCACCAAGGGTCCAGCCGGTGGCAATGCATACCTGCTCCAGGGTGAGTTGAAGTGCGGAAACGAAATCTCCTGAAGTTTCTATGGTTTGCGAAATGGAAAAAAGCAGCTGTAGCTCATCTTTTTGGCGTTTAAGATTGAGCTCCGAGCGCTTTATTTTGGTGATATCCTGAAACGATCCACGAATGCGCACCACCTTACCGTTTTCGATCACTGGATTTCCTATGGTCCTTACCCACTTATGATTATTCTTTTGGGTAGTAAGTTCTAGTTCTAGGTCATAAGGTGTCTGCTTTTCTATGGCGTTAGCTATGGCCTGTTCTATCTTGGTGCGATTAGTAGAAGAGTAAAAGCTGAGCCCAACTTCTACGTTAGTTTCATCTTTTGGATCGAGGTCGTGAATTAAAGCAACCTCTTCCGTCCACGTTCCTTTGAGGGTAGCAACATCAAATTCCCAACCTCCAACCTTGGCAATCCGCCCAGTTTCTTTGAGTATGGCCTCACTATCCCTTAAGGCCTG
>DATKVT010000153.1 GCA_035529935.1 Williamwhitmania sp.
AAGCCACACTGCTCATTGTCGGTGGTAGTTTGGTAAATGGCACGAAGATCGTCGGGAGCATTTGCCACCACAAAGCTGCAGCCTGCATGGTTGAGCATCTCCACGTCGTTGTAGTCGTTGCCCACGGCCACAATGTTGCCCGTAGCAATACCGTGAGTAGCGGCAATCCAATCGATGCCATGCGCCTTTGAAACGCCGCGTGGAAACACCTCCAGCCAGATGGAGCGGCCATCGAATGGTGAGGTGGCCTTTATAATACTGTAGCCCGGCAGCAGTTGCCTCACCTCCACCTCCCTGCTGGCCTTCTCCTGAGGCAGAATAATCAGAATTTGGGTGGCAGGCTCCGGAAATGGAATGCCGGGAATAAATGGTGATGTAAAGCCATGGTAGTGCTGGCAGCGCTTGTTAAAATCGGAATTATCGCCATTTGCGGAGTAAAACTGGAACAGATGATTCTTGGGTATGGCATCATGCACCATAAAATCGAACCTCTCCGATACCAGCAGCGAGGCAATGTGGGTAACCTCCTCGGGCTGCAGCTGCATTACAAGCGTCAGCTGCTTATCGGCCCAGCGCATCACACCCGAACCGGTGGAGAAAACGAGGTAGTCGATGGGAAAGTCGGGACTCAGCACCTGCGCGGCAGTGAAGATCGATCGACCCGTAGCCGCCACCCTTACCACACCTTGCTCGCCAAGCCTTGCAAGGGTTTCCATATCCTTTTCGCCTACGGTGTGATCGGCACGCAGCAATGTTCCATCCAAATCGGTTACTACCATTCTAACATCCATACAGCTCTGGTCTTTCTTATTATATTTAGTTAACCTTTTTTCATGTTATATGTTAGTTAATCGGGCACAGGCAGCTAAACACTGCTCTTTGGCTTCCAAACTTCCAAATTCCGCTAACTTCTTTATCAACCATGGTCAAAAATTCACCCCAAAGATACATCTACATTTTTTAAAACTTTTTAGCTAATGGATGGTGACATTGCCCAAAAAATGCTTGCAATTAACCATCGAATAATTTATATTTAACCACTAATTAACCTAAATAGTTATGGATATGGCCAAGGTTATAACATTCAACGATCTACGTAAGATCAAAGACAATCTTCCAGACGGTAGCATCCACCACATTGCAGATGAGCTACACCTCACTGTGGAAACCGTTAGAAATTATTTTGGGGGAGCGAATTACAACAATGGAAAAAGTGTTGGCATCCATTTGGAACAAGGGCCCGACGGCGGTTTGGTAACCTTAGATGACACCACAATTCTCGATATGGCAGAACGTATTATCTCCGAACACCCCCCTTTGAGCTGATTACACATTTGGCTAAGAAAAGGGCAGAAATTGATTTCTGCCCTTTTTTTGCTTCATTTGCAGAAAAAAAATGGACTGCAAAGCAATAGAGAAGCAGTGGCGCCCTATACTGGAAACGGCCTGTAAACAGGCCTTCAACGAAACACACATTCCATCGCACGACGTGCTGCACCACCGGAGGGTATGGCGCTACGGTCGTGAGTTGCTCCGCAACCTTGAACAAGAAGAAGAGTCGAAGCAGAACCGGAATGTAGGGAATTTGCTTACGGCAGCCTACTTTCACGATACCGGCCTCACCACCAATCCCGGTGAGGAGCACGGAGCGGCCTCCCTCCAGCTGTTCACTTCCTGGGCAATGAACCACCCCGACATTTCCGACATAACCGATGAAAGGGCCGCAGAGGCCATTCTTCGCCACGATGATAAAACCTACAAATCGAATCGGAACCATTCAAAATCTCTTTCGGCTGGAGACACCCTAACCCTGCTCTCCATAGCCGACGACTTGGATGCCTTTGGCTTTATTGGCATTGCGCGCTATACCGAAATTTATTTGCTCCGTGGTGCATCGCCGAGCAACCTACCAGGCAAGGTGGTGCAAAATTTGGAGTCGCGGGGGAAGTTCATTGAACCGCTGCTGCTGCAGCTTCCAGCACTTCATACCATGCACAACGAGCGATACAACAAAACCTACCAATTCTTCAAGAGATGGTCCGATTGCAGCCCCGTTGCCTCGGAGTATGACCTATTTGCCAACGTGGTCCAGCGAGTAATTGTGGATGAACAGGGTGACTGGAAAACACTTTCCGCCGCGCTTAACCAAAAGTCGTGGAACCACCTTTCCACCACCATCAACGGCATAGTTGCCGAGATTAGCCATTAACGTATGGAACTGTACGATGTTATTGTAGTTGGAGGTGGACCAGCAGGACTCCTGGCCGCAGGAGCAGCGGGCTCGCTCGGAGCCAATGTGGTGCTGCTCGAAAAGATGGAAAAACCGGCCCGTAAGCTGCGCATCACCGGCAAGGGGAGGTGCAACATCACCAATGCCCGTCCAATTCCCGATATACTGCGAAAAATATACCCCTCACCAAACTTCTTTAAGCCCGCGCTCTACGAGTTCTCCAACGAGGCGGTGGTTAACCTGCTCAACGGTTGCGGAGTAAAAACCTACGTAGACCGGGGTGAGCGCGTTTTTCCCGAAAGCGAAAAGGCGTGGGACGTGGCCGAAGGGCTTATAAAATGGGCAAAGCAGCAGGGTGCTGAAATCCGTTGCCACGCCAAGGTTACCGAAGCTGCAAAGAGCAGTGAAGGTTATCAACTCACGGTGGAGCAGCAGGGCGTAAAGGTCGTTCTCACCTGCAGAAGTCTGGTGGTGGCGACTGGAGGCCTCTCCTACCCAGCCACCGGATGCACCGGCGATGGCTACAACTTTGCAAATAATTTAGGACACTCCGTTTGTCCTCTTCATCCATCGCTGGTTCCGCTGGTGATGGGTCATCAACCGGGCGTGCTTCTGGAGAAAACCCACCTGAAAAATGTGGAGCTTACGCTGTGGGTTAATAACAAAAAGGTGGACAAGGAGTTTGGTGAGCTAGAGGTGCTCGATGGCAAGCTGGCCGGACCAATTACGCTGAGGTTAAGCCGAACTGCCGTGGAGGCCCTTGAGGCAGGATCGCCGGTAAGGTTCACCATCGACCTAAAGCCGGCACTGTCGGAAGAGCAGCTGTCCAATCGGCTTGCGCGTGAGCTGGCCAACCCGGCCAACAGAACGGCCGAAGGAGTGCTGCGCACGCTACTCCCACTGGCCATGCTTTCACCAATGGGTGAGCTGCTGGGCTTTGATCTCTCCAAACCAACTAGCTCGATAAATGCCAAGGAGCAAAAGAAACTGCTGAGAATGCTCAAGGAGTACCCGCTGGAGATTGTGGGCTATGGCGGCTACTCGGAGGCGATAGTTACGGCTGGCGGCGTGGAGCTAAAGGAGGTGAGCTCCAAAACCATGGAGTCGAAGCTGCACGCGGGGCTCTTCTTTGCTGGCGAGCTGCTCAACCTTGATGCCGACACCGGAGGCTACAACCTTCAAATTGCCTTCTCCACGGGCTACCTCGCCGGTAAACATGCTGCAGAAAAAGCAAAGGTCAGCCGTGACAATGGCTGACCTTCCCTTCAATCGAGTCTGGCTATGTTAAATTACTTCTGAAGAAACGGCATCCTTCATCTTTTGTTCAACGGCAGGCCAATTTACCACCTTCCAGAAGAGCGATACATAGTCGGAGCGCCTATTCTGATAGCGCAGATAGTAGGCGTGCTCCCACACATCCAGCGCGAGAATGGGAACGCCAAATCGCGGTGCAATATCCATCAAGGTATTGTCCTGGTTGGAGGTGGAGACAATAAATAGCTTACCCGCTTTATCCACGGCAAGCCAGGCCCAACCGCTACCAAAAACTCCATTAGCTGCAGCCTCAAACTGCTTAGTAAAGCTATCGAACGAGCCAAAGGCCTCATTGATGGATGCTAGCAACTTTCCGGTAGGCTCACCGCCTCCATTTGGCGACATTACCTCCCAAAAGAGCTTGTGGTTGAAATACCCTCCGGCATTGTTCTTGAGCGCGGGAGCAAGCTTGCTGGCCGAAGCAAATAGTTCGGGCAGCGGTTTTCCCTCGAAGCCGCTACCGGGCAGCGCAGCCAAAAACTTAGTATAGTAGGCCTTGTAGTGCTTGGTGTAGTGAATCTCCATGGTCTCCTTATCCACAAAGGCAGCCAACGCATCGTAGGCGTAGGGCAGCGTAGTGAACGGATACACCGTGGTTAAATCGCTGGAGTTGGAGGCCACCTTCTGGGGCTCCTGAGCATTGGCAGTGGCAAAGGCCACCACGATGCCAACTAATAAAATAGCTTTTTTCATGTGGTTAAGTTTTTAGGTTGAAGTAGAGAATAGATTACCTGAACTCAAGTAAGATTAGGGAATAAAACGCTCGCTATCAACTAACAAGAAATGGAGAGTATGGTTCAGTGCGCTACTTCTGGGAGAGGGAAATTTAGGATGGGTTAGGATTATGGCGAACGAGCATATGAGCGCAATTGTGTTTATGTCGTAAATGGGTGGAATAAAATAGGTCCATACATAAATAAAAAATTATTCTCACGCAAAGAGCGTAAAGAAATGCGCAATGCCCGCAAAGGCTTTGCGTGAACCCCTTTGCGTCCTTTGCGAGATACATATCTGCCTATAAATTATTAACAATTCTGTGAATTCCCTCCTTTAACAGCTTCGTATTAAAGTTGATTAGTAAGGCTAACTTTTTATCGGCCAACTTCAAGTATGTGAGTGTTTGCGCAAAATGGACAGGGGCTAAATTTTCAACCGACTTTATTTCAATGATCACCTTGTTTTCAACAATATATCAAGTCTGTATCCCACATCTTGTTTAACTTCTTTATAAACAAGTGGCATTGGCACTTGTGTTTTTACATCAAAACCTAATTCTCTTAAATCATAAGCCAAAGCCGCTTCATAAACCGATTCTAAAAGACCTGGCCCTAGTGCCCGATGCAGCTCCATTGCAGCACCTATTATTTTATATGACAAATCGCTTAGTACATGACAAAAAAAACAAATGCCTGATTACCAGTAAAATAAACACGTAAATATTTGGTAAATACTCTGAATATCAGTATCTTACAAGAAATTACCACATCTCGATGTAAGAGCCATGATACCCAGAGTAGACCC
>DATKVT010000154.1 GCA_035529935.1 Williamwhitmania sp.
GACCTGTTCGGCCTATGCGGTGAATATAGTCGCCAGGAACGTCGGGTGTGTCGAAGTTTATCACGTGGGTAACGTCCGACAGGTCGAGACCACGGGCAATAATGTCGGTGGCAATGAGCACTCGGATGGTGCCATCTTCCAGCCTTTTAAGCGCGTTGATACGCTGGTTCTGTGCCTTGTTGGAGTGGATTACGCCAAGCTGGTCGGGAAACTTCTCCTCCAGCTGTTCGTGCAGCCTGTCGGCAAGCTTCTTGGTGGCCACAAATACCAGCACCTTGGTCATCTCCGGCTCATTCCTGAGCAGCCACTCCATCAGGTTTACCTTGGTAAAAAAGTTGGGAACGTGGTAACCACGCTGGATAATCTTTTCGAGCGGGGTGCCGTGGGCGGCAATTTCTATGGTGAGAGGATTGTCGAAAAAGGCGGCGATAACCTCACGTACCTCGTTTGTAAGCGTTGCCGAAAACATGAGGTTCTGCCTACGGGGTGGGAGTGAGTCGAGCAAGTTCATGAGCTGTGGTCGGAAGCCCAGGTTGAGCATCTCGTCCACCTCATCAATAACCAACTTTTGAATGCTCTTTAAGCGCAGCAGTCCGCATAGTGCTAGGTCCACCAAGCGACCTGGGGTGGCTACAAGCACATCCACACCGTTGTATACCTTTTGTTTCTGCGTGTTGATGTTAGTTCCACCGTATACGCCAAGATGGCGTACGGTCATGTATTTTGTAATCCATTCGAGCTCCTTAATCACCTGCAGCACTAGCTCACGGGTGGGCACCACCACCAGAATGCGCGGATGCCGTTGCTCCGAATAACTCAGCTGCCGAAGCATGGGTAGGAGGTAGGCCAGCGTTTTCCCCGTTCCGGTTTGCGCTATACCCACCACGTCGCGTCCCGACATGATTACAGGAAACGCCTTCTCCTGAATGGGGGTAGGGTTTTCGTATCCAACATCGGCAATGGCGTTCAGCAGGGGTTTGGTAAGGTTGAGTTCGTCGAATGTCACGGTTTTCAATTTATTAGCCTGCAAAGATAGGAATAAAGTCGGAAGTAGGGAGACGGAAGTTAATGAGACAATATGTCAATGAGACAATGTGCCAATGAGACAATGTGCCAATGAGACAATGAATAATTTGAGAATTTGAAAATTGAGGAATCACTATTGTCCGGTAACCATTTGTTGATCCCCTACAGGGAACTTACATCAAATATTGGTATGCTGGTTTACAATACTTTATCCGCTACGCGGAAAATTCTCCGTAGGAGATTTAGTTTTGTAGAGAAAGTAACCCCTGTTTTTTACATACCTCGTAGAGGTTTAACAATTTTATGCAATACAGGAAAAATTAAGTTTTTTCCCCGGACAGTAGTGATTGAGGAATTTGAGAATGAAAAGATGGACCAAGGAGGCATTTTGCCACTATCATTTCAAAAGGCACCTCAGTTGCACAGTGTTACTAAAACCAAGCGAGGCGAACTCAGGGTAGCTAAACAAAAACCGACCTCAGGGAGCTTTGTCAAAGCCAGCTGGGTCGGCGGAACCAAATCAGAAATTTAAGACTCTAAACTACAATCTATCACCAACTTATATTAACCTACTCCATCTCCTTTTTGAACCAGTTGATGGCCTCCTCTTCGGTTGTAAACAATCGCATGGGTAACTTATACTTGTTGGTGGCTTGGAGAATTAAGTTTAAGTAGTATTTCTTAAAAACGTTACCATCGAAAACAACACCTGCTCGCTTTAAACCTTGCGCAGCAGCCCGCGGCATTGCATCTTGCTCAAACCATTTTCTGCTTTCAGGGTTTACAATTCCCTGCTTTAGAATATTGGAAAGGTAGTTTTCAATAGGCCTAGATTCTTTCTTTTGAAAGTTCAACGCAGTTTCTATTGTCAACTTGTACTGCTCCGCTGTGGCTATTCCATTCCAAACTACCTTAACCATCTTAAGTTCTGGATAGTAGCTTAACTGGGCATAGTTCTCTTTGAAAATTACAATTTCGTCCATGGCGACACGTTTTGTACAATTTCTATTTTCCTATACGCAAGGATTTTAAATTTGCGTCAGCAGTTGGTCAATTCATTTGGTCGATGGTCACAATATTTCAATTACCATCTAGTTAATGCGAACCAAGTTTGCCTTCCAACTATCGGGAATGTCGCTGTAGCTCATTACCTTCAGCGTAGGCGTTGTCATTCCAGTGGAGGATTTTATAAGCGTTTGGCTAATATACTTAGTATCGAGCTTCCACATGGCACCGGTTAAGGGATCCACTATAAGCCATCCTATTAAACCACCTACTGCAATATTTCCGAATAGATACCAGCCATCAAGGGAGAAGTGGACAGGCACCGTCACAGGTTCGTACCCGGGGAGCTCGAAGGTTACGGTATAACCCGCCTTGGTAAAGTATCCATTACCTGCATAAAGTGTAAAAGTTGCAGGCGTTTTTGCAGTATAGATATTGACCCCATTCAAATCCATGATGGTTATTTTTGCACCCGAAGGGTTGCTCGATATGGAGATGGGATAGCTGCTTTTGCTAACTATGGTGGCGCATCCGGAAAGGATTAAAAATGCTGCAGCTAAAAGTGTTGTGGTTCCTTGCTTGTAAAGTGAACTTTTCATCTATTAGGGAATTAAATCACTCCTACTCATAAGGCTTTTCGGTTACGCCCCGTTTTTTATAGTGGGTTTCTGCTTCCACTTATTTTCTGCGTTTTATGCGGAAGCCAGCTTGGCCTAGCATTTCTCTACCAAATGTATTGCTAATTGAATCCATTGTCAATGGGCAATGAACTAATTTTTAGCCATTTTGCTTAGTGATGGGAAAGAGGGGATGAAGGAAGGAGGCAATGTGGTGTATGATTTGAAAATTTGAAAATGAGCCGATTTAGAAATTGAAAATGTGCCAATTAGCCAATCCGGCAATATGCCAATTAAAAGAGAATCCAGTCCTGCCTATGAAAACACAACAAATTGGAAATTAAACAGTAGCAGAGCAGGTTTTGAGAATGAGCCGATTTGGAAATTGAAAGATGAGCCAATACGACAATCAGGCAATGGCCGGACAAGTCGTCGAGCGCAACCGACCGAAGGGAGCTCCGTCAATGGCCGGACAAGTCAGCGGAGCTAAATCAGTAACTATCTAATCCTCGATGTGATGGATTCCGGAAAATCTTTATTTAGCTGTTTCCGGTCTGTGAACCCGGCATTAAGTGCTTTTTGAAGCATGGCAACCGTCGCATCATTCTTCCCTTTCCAGAGGTAGGGGAAGGCCGAAAAGTAGAACATATCGGGGTTCTCCGGCTCCAGCATGCGGTAAATGGAGAGAATCTTATTCAACGCTTCCGCATTTTGCTCACCAATGGCTTGCTTGCAAAACGAGTAGCAAGCAATTCCCAAGAAACCTTGTATTCTCCGGTAGGTATCCTTTGCGTAGGAATCTTGTTCCGTTTTGATTTTTTCGGCCAACGTTTTGATCTCGTGTCTCCACCACAGCGTATCTTTTGTCTGAAAAGCATTTAAGTATGGTTGGCGCACGCTAATTTCAAACTGAAGATACTTTGCTAGCTGGTTCATCTGGTTGATATAGCGGGGATTGCTTTTTAATTCGTCGTAGGTAGAAGCAAAAGACTTATCACTATTAAAAGGCTCCGTTGTTGCCATGTTGCGGGCAACCAGTGCCGCCTTCAGAAAGTCTCCACCGTGCTTCAGCGAATCGATTCTTGTTTGCTGATTCATACAATAGAGCTCAAACTGAGACTTTGGAAGGGAGGGGATATCTGCGCTTTGACATGATAGGCGGAGAAAACCGAGCGCATTGGTCAACATCAGGCTGTCGGGCCAGCCGTGTGAGGCGTTGGTCAGCTCAATTTTAAGGTTGGCTGGAGTTCGCTGCTCCTGAAACAGGTATTGTGCAGTCTCCATAAAGTTAAAATCGTCCATCCCAGAAATGGAGATAATGGGAGCGTGGAGCGCATTAATCTGATCCGAATTGGCAAGTGCACCGCATAGGATTAAGCCGTTCACCTGATGAGCCAGCGCATATCCCAGCACCATGCGCGCTCCTCCTGAAAATCCGGTCATGAAAATCGTTTTCCCTACCGGATATTTCTGGCGCACATCATCAACCAAGGTTTGGATGGCTCCTACGTAACCTTCAAAATCGTTTTTGACAAAGTTGGAGGCTACTAGCAGTGTTGGATACAGGTTGGCTCCGTGTTTGAATTTATCGATGGCAAACTTCCCATTACCATGTGCGTCGATGATTACAAGGAGCGGTAGCTTCTCGTCAGCGCTTCCTCTTTGGGGCATGTATACTTCGTAGGTATTTCGAGAATCGAGCTTGCAGGAGTCCGTTTTCGCAACAGCCTTAACCGTTTCGTTCGACTTACCTGCACCGCTGCAGGCTGCAAGCCCGCATAGCAGCATGGCGCTTAGAAGTAGAAATAACCTGTTCATTGTAATGCATTTTTTACAAATATAGAGATTTGTTGGTGTGGAGTAACAGAAGATTGGTTATAAGTGAGGAAGTCGGAAGTCGGAAGTCGGAAGTCGGAAGTTGATGTTGCTTATCCCTGCTGGTTGATAGGAATATAGCCGATATATATAGCCACGGGAATAGAATCGAAACCTAATGCACACGGTGCATGCTTACCCGATGTAAAATGCAATGAAACTGCCATGCACCGGAATCACCAGAGGTTGACAGAACTACCTGCTTGCCGTAGCTAATGATCGATTACATGCCTTTCTTCGAGCTAGAAGAGACCATCTTCAAAGGCGGTGATTAAATCGCCAGAGATGCTCGCGCTAGAGGCATGGGGTGGCAGATTTCCTCTCTCAAACCAGCCTGCCTCCTTAATCTCCGTTTCATCAACAACGATTGGTTGGGTATCGTCGGCCTCGGCGGTAAAACCTAGCATGAGTGAAGCGGAGAAGGGCCAGGGCTGGCTTTTGTAGTACTTCAGATTCTTAATGTCTAACCCAACCTCCTCTTTTACCTCCCGAACCACCGTTTCTTCAATTGATTCACCAATATCCACGTAGCCGGCAATGAGGGCATAAAAATCGCCCCTGTAGTGCAAGCCTTTGGCCAGCAATATTTTATTGTTGCAGGTAATGGCTACAATAACGGCGGGTGCAATGGTGGGATAGGTAACCAGGTTGCACTGGGGACAAACGGTTGCTCGCTCTTCCTTTTTCAACTCTGTTTTGGAACCGCATCTTCCGCAGTATTGATGGTTGCTATGCCAGGTCATTAGCTGATGACCTACTGAGCCCATCCAAGCAAGCTCCTTGTTTTTGTGGTTGCGTAATGTAAAAACATCCTGATACTCCAAGGAAGCATGATTAGCTGGAGGCGTTGCCACCCCAAAGCAGTGGTGGGCGTTGATGGAGAAGAGGTATATGGGCTGTTCGATGCTTCCAGCAAAATCGCTTCTTTTCGGAATCTCATATTCATCGCCCGATTTCTTTAGGAGCACCTCATTGTTGCTGTAGCAGAGTAGGAAATCTTCATCACCTACCTCGTGATTATGATCATACTTGTTGTCGAAAATGCTTGGGCCTATTTCGTTTAGCATGGACTTTGTTTTTGATCTTTCTATTCTGAATTATTGTTATTCACACTGTGAATTCGTGTATAAACCGAATGAGCGAGAGAAAAGTTGCAAAAAGTTAAAAGTTAAAAGTTAAAAGTGAATTGTGAATTGTGAGTTATGAGTTGTGAGTTGTGAGTTGTGAGTTGTGAGTTGTGAGAAGACAGCTAGGTGAAAGAAAGGTTACTGGTTACTAAAGTTTTAAAGACTATTGTTTATTGAACCAAGCTACCAAATGGGCAGAGGTTCTTCTCGGCAGCCTGCTCAATTTGTCGGATGCTATTGTGGCATAAACCTACTTGGGTCTTCCTTTTCTTGTCTCCGCTTTAATCTTTCTTCTTCAGCTTCCACTTGTTGTTTTTCTAGTTCAATATTCTTGATGATTTCTTGAGCCTTTTCCTTTTTTGTCTTCCTATTTGATCCTTCCACAATTTGAGTTTTGCTCCCTCTGTTTGAATATATCAGAATACCTATTAGCAGGACAACTAGAGCGGAAATGATTGATCCAATAATTGAGTTTTGCGCAAAGATTATTATTCCTAGGACACTAAAAATGATGCCCCAATACTCCATTTTAATCCAAAATAGTGCATGCACACTTTTAAGATTAATTATTTGACCGGTTTTTGCATCGATAACTAACCTTGGCTCTTGGTTATTCCATTTTTCACCAAAATACCAGCTGAAGGCTGCAGCTGTAAATAGGGAAATTACAAATGCATAATCTTCTTGTCCTTTTGGCATAATTTCAATACAGAGAAGAAGCGCAACGAACAAAACTAGAACCGAAAGAATTCCTTTACCTGACCAAACTATCATAAAATTTTGCTTTTAGGTTTGTACTTACTATTGTTTAAAATTATCAGATTAATAAAGCAGTGATTAATATCCTTACATATCTAGTTCACATCCATCAATTTTCCTTTAAATTTATCATTAGGAGGCAAGTCTCTTTTGATTGAGGAGAAGCCAATTGCATCTGTAGGGCAAACCTCAATACAAGAACCACACGAAAAACAATCTGAAATAGTGGTTTTTCTTTTTAATATTGAATCCATTACCGTTGATGGACACGATTTTACACAAGCATCGCAAGCAATGCATTTTGAATAATCTACTCTGATTTTAAATATTGATAATTTTTCAAAAAACCAGCCAAACAATCCAAACGGACAAAAGAGGGTGCACCATGGACGATAAACAAACAGACTGAAAATAAGTATTAATCCGATAAATATCCAACCAATAATTGATATTACCGATGGCTTAAAAACTTTAAATGGATCAATAAATTCAACAATATCAAGTGCCCACACAAAAGCGATTATGCTAAGTAGAATGAAGAATATTGATCGAATGCTATTTGAAAAAGCGAAGGGGATTTTATACTGTTTAAAGATAGGTTTGCTTTTGTTTTTGCGATTAATTCTGAAAATTAGATCCTGAAGAGTTCCAAGCTGACAACCCCAAGCACAAATTGATTTATTGAAAACTATAACCATGATTAGGAATGCACTTAAAGCGATTAGCCGTGGAGGGAAAATGGCTCCTTTTGTTGCAAATAGTACTACGGCATCTTTAATTGTTCCCATTGGACTGGGGTCAGATCCGAGAATAACTCCAAAAATAATTACTGAAGCCAAATAGATAGAGTTCCTAACCTTTGTGGATAGTTTTTTCTTTCTGATTACTAGGTAAACTGCAAAAATGAAGGCTATCCACAGAATAAACTTTATAGCAATCTTAATCCAGTTCTTTGATGCACTTTCAGATTCAATGGCTAAATACCTGTTTACTTCAAATAGTAAATCTTTTTGATTGAAGTTAAAGTTGCTTACCTTTTGCTGTAAATTTTTATCAGAATCAATCTTAAAAACCTTTTCCAGAATCTGGTTCGATAAATTATTCTTTATTCCAAACTCTTTAACTGTAATATCTTTTGAAATAATTAGTGACGATAGTTCATGACCTTTTTCGGATTTTTCACTCCAAAACATAGTTGAAAATAGTGATGAGATTATCACTAGTCCAATTAATAAAGCGAACTTAATAATAACAGCTACTTTGTTGGAGATTTTCATGCTTTTAATGTTGGTTTCCTACGTGCAAACAAGGTCTTTCCATTACTCACACTTGCACCTAACTCATTTGTATGCGTGAGGTACACTTTACACCAAATGTAGTAAAAAGCGGTATACAAAGGTAGGAACTGGGACAATGTGCCAGTGTGCCAATGAGACAATGAGGCAATGAGGCAATGGAGGTGGAGCAGGGTGTTTTATGCTTTTGTGGCTCAATTTAGGTTGGGAATTAGGTGCAGTAATACTCACCCTGGTTAATTCAAAAACGAAGATTGGACAGTAACTCCAATCTTCGTTTCAACTCAGCTTAAATGTAGCAGCTATTAGCTGCCGTCCTAGCTTTTAAAGGAACTTGGAGAATCGATGATTTAATTTTCTATCTTCATTCTTTTTGATGCTTTAAACCACAATACTCCAAACGTTAGCGCAGTTAAAGCCAAAATAATGGACACTGGCTTAATATCCGACCAAAGCCAATAAATGCCATTGCTATCGAATCTAAAAGCGATGGTTAAGAATCCGCACATTAGAGCCGCGCTCATGAATAGATTTCTTTTTTTCATTTGCTTTATTGTTTCATTAAACATTAAGTTAACGGAACAAAAGTATGCTGACTTAATGCCCTACACAAGAAGAATGGGGTTGAGAAAAGGTTGACGGGAGGGTTGAAAATAGGTTTAATTCTCCTTTATATGTGTTTTCCCGAAGGACAGAGCCTCTTTGCGGCTTTTTATGTCAAGCGCTTTATAAATCTGGTTAATATGCGTTTTGAGTGTGCTTAACTCAATAATAAGTTCTGAAATTATTTCTTTGTTCGATTTCCCTTGGACAATAAGGTCGAATACTTTTCTTTGCCTAGCACTCAAAGCGTTTAACTTTTCTTCTGCCATAGAAAATTTGCCTGAAGCATTATTTTTTATTTCTTCGATGGTTAGCTGTGTTTTCTGTTTTTCAATTTTCACCCAAACGATGGCAATTAAAATAGTGATAAGAACTAGTATCAAGGCAATAAAAGGATAATCACTCCATAATAGCTTTATATTATTTCTGTCAAATCTAAATGCTACCGCTGAAAAAAATAGAAAAACAGCAGCTATTTCAAGCAATTTCTGTCTACGGTATAGAAGATCAGATATTTTGTCTAAAATAATCATACCAATTATTCTATAGGTAAATAATAATCTTTAGAATACTCAAGTTGCCGATATCGTCAACGGGTTACACCTAGCTTGTTTATGTGAAGCAAAATCGCACAATACACCAAATGTAGCCCTAACCCATAAGCTGTGCACTCCTATTTCTTTGTCTTTATATAAACAAGCTTTATGGATGCTCTTTCTGTCATCCGCTCATCAATTTCAAAATGGCTTTTTAATGATTTAATCAACGGGGTAAGTTTCTCAAAGCCATAGTTTCTTGGGTCAAAATCAGGTTTTTTCTTAATCAGTAGATTTCCAACGTCTCCTAAAAATGCCCACCCATCTTCGTCCGCAATATCATTTACTGTTGAAGAAATTAGTGATACAATTTTCGTATCAATTTGCTGTACTGTCTCTTGTTTAGAATCTTGTGGACTCTCATGTTTCTGTTTTCCAGTCGTATCAGTTACGGCTGGACTCTTTAAAATCTCAAGATAGATGAACTTATCACATGCGACAATGAATGGATAGGGTGTCTTCTTTTCACCAAACCCTAATACTTTCATGCCAGATTCTCTTAGTCTAGTTGCAAGTTTTGTAAAATCACTATCACTTGACACTATGCAAAATCCATCTACTTTACCCGTAAATAAGATGTCCATTGCATCTATTATCATTGCAGAATCAGTTGAATTTTTACCAGTTGTATATCCATACTGCTGAATCGGCGTAATTGCGTTTTCTAGAAGTATATTTTTCCATCCAGCCAAATTCGGTTTGGTCCAATCACCGTAGATTCTTTTAAAAGTGGGGGTTCCATATTTTGCAATTTCTTCCATCATGCCTTTAACATTGCCAGGAGGTACGTTGTCGGCATCAATTATAACTGCAAGTTTTAAGTCCTGTTTTGTTTCCATAATCATATTTTTGATGATGGTTTCAGTCTCTGTATAATATTGTCCAACTCGTTACTTTGTGTGGCGAGGAAGACAATACACCAAATGTAGTAAAAAGCGGCATATAAAGCTGGAAAAGTGAATTGTATAGCTTGCAACAAACCGGCTGCCCTCATCTTCACCTTTCAAGCCTACCGAATCCAGTATGCACTAAACCATATGCTGTAAGCAGGTTTTTATTGTGGTATATTCTCAACCACAATTTCATTTTCTGCTTTGTTATAGTAAGTGCAGGTCATTTTGTCCAAACGAACAATCCATTTTTCGATACCCGATTTTGCAGCGTCATTGCAAAAAGTCGGATAATCGGTTTTGCCCTGCTGGTGAGCTATTAGGTCGGTTTTGAACTGTTCCGTATTGGACGATTCTACAACTTTCAGTGCACCATACTTTGCTGGTGAGGTGGCTTTATAGCCATTGGCACCATAATAGTCGGCATGACCATCAAATACGAATGTCTCATAGCTGGTAACACCAAGTTTCTTAAGTTCCCGAATGTAGGCAGGAAAGTTGGCTCCAGATTTAACTTTGCTGTGAGCCTCCTTAATTTGTTCTATTGTAAACATTTTTTCTCGGTTTTAATTGTTTCACGTTTTCTTAAATCAGAGGCAACCATAATGCTCGAGCTGCGCAAAATGGTTCCCAATTTTAGGATTGCATTTTTCATTGCTCATACATTACGATTACAATGCAAAGGTGCAATTGCAAAAATCCCTGTAATTGTAAAAAATCGTTTTTCTACAGAAGATGTTTAAAACTCTCGGGATTATCCCCTGTAAACTGTTTAAAGTTCTTTATGAAATGTGCCTGGTCAAAAAAGTTGTTTTCGTAGCAGATTTCTGTCAAGGATTTGGTCTTGTCCAAGTTTTCGAGCACGGTGTTGAAGCGGACAATAGAAGCAAACTTTTTTGGTGTTGTTCCAACAACCTTTCTAAACCGTTTTTCAAAAGGGCTTTGACTGATAAACAGCTTATTGTTAAGCTCTTTTATTCGTATGGTTCCTTTACTTTGGTAGATGAGTTTTACGGCTTCAACTATTAGCTTGTCCGTTTGAATGACTTTGAGCTGTGTGAGTAAAAACTGCTCAACAGCTTTAATTCTTTGCATATCGGTCTTCACAATCGCCAACCTTTCTTCAACCTCACTTACCCTGTTTTTGTCGAAGATGTTGTCGAGCGAAATGCTCAGGTTGAATAGCTCGTTGGCCGGATGTGAGGCAAAGTGAGTAAATCCAATTTCTGTAAAGTAGACTAATATTGTTCCGATGTTTGCTGAGCTTTTAAAGATTTTATAGCTATTGGAGATTCCTGTAATGCCTGCTGAGGTCAGCTTGTTTTCGGTTTTGTCTACTATGGTTGCAAGTTCTCCTTTGTATTGAAATCCAATAACAAGCCCCGAGGATGGGAAAACTTTATACTCACTTTGAACATTGTTCTCCGACACTACAAAATACTTGATGTAGCGCCTTAGTCTCTCTGTAGGAATATGCTTTTCAAATTTCATCTTCGTTCTCCATGAGGGGGGGCACAATTTTGGCAAGCGGTAGATTTAGCTATTGCTACCTTCATGTTTGTTTATTATTTGTCGGTAGTATCCCATTTGGTTGGTGAATTATTGAAGTTGTCAACAGTAAAAACAGGCTAGCTCATATTTTGTTTATTGTTAATTTTATATGGGAATTACAATGCCCCTACCGTGTTTATTGATGCAATAATACCGCACAGAACAGTCCACAGAGGCATGCATTGTGTGGCTCGCTAATGTAATAAAGAGGTAAGTTAGGAGTGGGGTTAATTGGTTTTCAATTCCACAAACGACCCCTTCCTGACCTTCCCCTGCGAGGGGAAGGAACGTGCTAGGACTTTGCCAACTTTATGCCACGGCTTAGCTATGCTTGGCTAGTGCTTTGTTTCTAAGTGCTTAGCTCTTATTGGTTGGTAGCGGCGTGGGGTAGAGGGACGACACGACATAACCGACCTTTTGACAAATCCGCCCGAGCGTTGCGTGGGTTGTCCGGGCTAGCGGATTTTCACTAGGATGAGAAGCCACATTCATTACTTCTCATAAAGGTTACAAGCAATTATTATTTAAGTTTTTTCGTATTGTCAGATTTTCTAAGGCTGCTTTTAACTTTATTTTCTATTGCTTTTATTTCTTCAATATCTTTAATATCTGCAATTCTGGCTTCGTAAACTTTCCTTAGGGCATTAAATTCTTTGTAAATTTCGTTGACCTTTTGCTCCATCAAGGCATTAGAAACCGATCCGGGACCTGTAAGTGCTTTTTTATCACTAAACTGTATAATCCGGTCAACATTTTCTTTCCAAAACGATATGTTTATATCCATCCTCTCTTTTGCCCGCAATTCGGCTGTTTCTAAGAATATAATCACCAACCTGTTCAGTGTATCGATCTCGTCTGCAATGAGATAATTCTTTGCAATGTAAATATCTTGTTTCCTCACAATTGTACCTTTCCACGAGGTAAGGGCCATATTCTCTTTGGATGCATCGGCCCTTGATAGAATTATTTCGGCAGCAGTTTTTCCGGTTACGGCATAGAGTAGCTTATTTTGCGTTTCTGCAAAAAACATTTGGGTGGCTTTATCGGATGGGTCGTAATCGCTACTTAATGCAAACAATTCGCGCACTTTCTGGTAAAATCGCTTTTCTGATGCCCGAATATCACGGATACGTTCAAGCAATTCGTCAAAGTAGTCGGGACGGCCATCGGGATTTTTCAGGCGCTCATCGTCCATAATAAAACCTTTAACCATGTACTCTTTCAGGTTTTGGTTGGCCCAAATACGAAATTGTGTCCCACGTTTGCTACGTACCCTGAAACCAATTGCCAAAATCATTTCAAGCGAGTAAAAAGTAACTTTGTAATCTTTGCCATCGGTTGCAGTTGTTAAGTAATCCTTAACAACTGAATTTGTATCTAATTCACATTCTTTCAGTATATTAGATATATGCATACTGATATTGGGCTTAGAGGTGGCAAAAAGTTCGGCCAGCTGGTTCTGATTCATCCACACCATACCGTCTTTGGCATAAAGCGAAACAGAAGCTTTGCCATCCGCAGTATTGTATATGATTATATTTTTATTCTCGTTTTTCATGCTTAACTCTCTAAAATAGGTTTAAGAATCTCAGGCCTTGGCATGGCAAGCGGTTTTATGCGGTTGCGCACTTCGCTATCGGTCTACTTCGCTCTTATTTGCTGGTATCGGTTTACAGCAAAGGAACCACGCATCAGCCCCAGCGGAGTAGCTCCGCCACACCTTACCCCAAATGTAGTAAAAAGCGGCATACAAAATTAGGAACTGGGACAATGTGCCAATGAGACAATGAGACAATGTGCCAATGAGACAATGTGCCAATGTGCCAATTTGAGAATCCGGCAGTAGCCGGACAAGTTTTGAAAATTTGAAAAATTTGAGAATTAGCCAGTATGCCAATTAGACAATGAGGCAATGTGCCAATTAGCCAATGGAGGAGGGGTAGGGTGGTTTGTGCTATTGCTGCTTAGTTGTTAGTTTTATTGGTTGGTAGTGGCTTGAGGAGGAGGGAGGAGACGATATGATTGGCTTGTTTGACGGTTCTACGACATAAGGTGACAGTGTGAGCTTTGCATATGGAAGAAAATACTTTGCAGGTGACAGTTTGAACTTTGCAGTAATGAGAAAATACAAAGCAGTAATGAGAAAATACAAAGCAGTAGGGAGAAAATACAAAGCAGTAGGGAGAAAATACCTAGCTGATGGAAGAAAATGCTTTGCACAAGTAAGAAATAACGTAGGGGATGAGAGAAAATACTTAGCGGACGACAGAAAATACGTAGCGGAGGGTTACTTTATAGTAGCGGGAGGTTACTTGAACTTTGCGGGTGGTGGTTGGAAAACTGCAGCAGCCTGAACGACTGCTGCAGTAATTTATGGGAATTAATACTTGGACTCTTTTGACCTAGCTATTTATGGTTTTAAACGCCAGCTTGTTTACCTGACGGTACTGCGGGCTGGCGCCGCCGAAGAGTGACTTTATGTAGGTTTTAATGTCGAGGGCAGTGTCGACGAGGCCGGTGCTGGGCTGGTAGAGCAGCGCGTTGCGGGCAATGCGGGCGTTGGCTAGGGGCGCCGATACCGCTACCACGGCAGCGTTGGTGGTGAGTAGATTGTTGTAGAGGGTGGTGAGGGAGGCTACCTGCAGCTCCGGCTCGTTGGGGGCGTAGGCCGAATTGGCCTCAAGGTATTTAATGAGCTTGTTGAAGTTCTCCAGACGGCTGTCGAAGCCCATTTGGGAGGCGGAGACCTCGGTTACGGTTTTTCCCTCGGCCTCCAGGGTGGCCTTCTCCTCGTCGGTGAGCTTTGCCTTGGCGCGGATGCCCTGAATTTTGCGCGTAATGGTTCTGGCGTTTTCTATCACCTGGGTGGTGACGTCGCTGGCCTTAAGGGCGCTGAGCACCCGGGTAACGAGCTTGCTGAGGGGCTTAAAGGCTACCTCGCGCTTGGCTACGGCGTTGCTGTAGAGGGGAAGGGACTCGTCCACCGCGTTTACGAGGCTGCGGGCATTGGTTGCAATGGCTTGCGCCGCCTCAATCTTGAGCGATGCCTTGGCTGGGTTGTAGGCTGCTCCATAGCCCAAGGCTACGGTTACCAGCGCTTCGAAGTTGGCCACGTTTTTTGCATGACCCGATTCGGTGTTTGTTTTCATAAACGTTCACATTAGGGTAAATACTAAAAACATACTGTAACCCAAGTTCTTAAATAGATGGCTAAATGTCAAGCAGCGGGGGTGAAAAAATATTAACAAGTTATTAACCAATGGCTTGGATAACACTGCCACCTAAGCAGACAGCATGTGTGTGTTGTTGCATTTTAAGGCCAGGGCAGTGGAGCCAAAAATAATAACACCACCGGTTGACGGCTTATAAAAAATGTTACTTTTGATGTAAAGGATGACTCCCGTCAGACCTATACAACCCAAAATGGGTGTATAAGGATGATTTTGTCAGGCCTATAAACAAGTTAGGTGGCATTTAAAAATACTCTGACTGATAGTTTAATTAAAATAAATTGAGATATGAAAAACACATTACAAGCAATTTATCTAAAAATTGATACTACTTCTAAATCACTTGCGAAAAATGCTTTATCTCAATTGATTTTAAAAATCCTTTTCTTATACGACAAAGAATTATCAATAAATGATATTAAGAATGAAATCAATTCACTTTTAGACACAAATATTAAACGAGACAGAGTTGAAGACGCTCTTAATCTTCTAATAGAAGAAAATAAGATTCAATTAGAGAATGAGAATTATTCTTTAAGTAAAAATAGAAAAAGAAAAATTGACATTGCTTATCAAGAATACAATAATAGAATACTTAGAATTATCGATAAATTTTTCTCTCCTGTTAAGTCTGAAAAAACAGCAGTCCGAAATTGGTTTGAAACTGTAACAATTCAATTTTTTACAGAATATAAATCCGAATGGATAGCAGAGAAAGCATATAAAGTAAAAAAGGAGAATAGTTTTGAAGGACTATCAAATATAATCGATACTGTTACTAAAAAGGATAAGAATATTATAGATGAAGACAAAGAGTGGTTAAAAAAACAATATTTCAAATTTTTTAATAGCTCAGATGATGATGTTATTTCAATTTTTTGGGATTTCGGTACTTGTGCTTTTTCTTCAACACTTATAACTGCTAATACATCCGTTGATAAATTGACATTAGACTCATTTAGAAATTCTTTATTCATTTTAGATACAAATATTCTAATGTATTTACATTTAGAAGAAGGGCTGTTTTACAATTCATACGAATCGCTTGAGAAGATATTTAAAGCATTAAACATTACCCCTGGAGTATTTAAAATAACGAGAGACGAATATGTGAAAACCATTGGGAATAAACGAGATGACATTTTACGTATAATCGAAAAATTTGACGATGATGTAATTGAACAATTGGATGATGCTTTTATTAAAACAGCCCAAGGCAGACAATGTGTAAATCCTGAAGATTTTGCGGAATTTTTTGATGATTATATGGATGTTCCTGATGTTTTTGTAAATGAAGTTAAGGTTAAAATGTTTGATGATAGAGAACTTGATGATATAATTGAAAAAGGGCAAGAAAATGAATCATTAATTCAAAAACTAAATGAAATTTACAGAAATAGGCACAAATACAAAAAAAATGGTTCAAATAATTCTTCTCAATCAAAGGTTATTAAAGATAAAAGAAAAAGGCCATTAATGCATGATGCTGGGTTAATTTCAGGTGCAGAATTTCTTAGAAAACAACAAAATTGTTTTATTCTTTCACGTGATATTACTGTAAAACAATATGGAATCGAAAACGCATTGAGAGATGAACAAGCAATCTCAATTGGTTTGGATTCTTTGATAAGCATGTTTGCTCTTGACAATGGTGGTATTGATATTGACCCAACAAATTTCAAACCCTTATTTGCAAATATTATTAAACTTGCTCTTATACCGGAAAGAGACACGTTCCAGCTAGCAGACCTCGCAAGAATGTTAGATGTGGAAGAACAAATATCAGAACTTCCAAGTGCTGATATAATTGAAATCGCGAAAGGGGTAAATAAAAATAAGCTAATCGGACTCGATGATGAGAAGATAACTGTTGAATTAACGCGTAGTTTTCAAAATCATAAGCTTAAGCTAAAACGTGACCTAGATGCGTCAAAGAAGGAAACTCTTTTGGAGCGTGGTGAAAAAGACAAGTATAAAAAAACATACGAAAAAACAGAATCTGCTTTGCGGAAAAAATATTACGATGAATTCATGCAAAGCTATGAAAATAAGCTTTTGCGTAATCGAATATTGTTTTATATAGTATTTCCAATAATTACAATTGGATTGACCTTTTTAGTAATTTACTTGACTAAAAAAAGTGAAGGCAATGCGATGGTGTCTAATGCAATAGGTCTTATAATAAATATTCTTGCATGGATAATTACTAGCATCTTTGTCGTTAAACCAAAATTGAGAAGAACATATAAAACAAGTGTATCGCAGATAGAAAAAGATGTAGAAAGGAAAATGAATGAAATATAAACGCCACCTAACACATGGTATAGTGCATGCGGGTTTCAGTGGGTTGCCAAAGTTTGTGGTTCGTAAAAAAGTCCAGTGCAGCTTGATAAAGAATAGCTTCGTAATCCCGCACGACACCATACCATCAACCGTTGTGTGTAATTTTACATCGTCCTAAAAGAACTTGATTAACAGAGAATTTGGATCGTATGTATTTATAGACATATTTGTTGATTAATCAATAAAAACATTTTACATAAAATATTAAGGTGTATATAAGATTTGTAGTTGGTTCGGACTCAGATTCTCCCCGAACACAAAGTGGACTTTTTACAGAAGCTGAATATTTGAGAAAAAAAGGACTACTTGAATCATATCAAGAAAAAATAGTAAAAGATATATTCAAATTCTTCAATGATAACTTACCTTGTCCACCATATAATAAAAAAAAATGGTCAATTGATGCAATTTCATGGTTTAAGGACACGGCAGGTGAATATATAGATAGAATGAGAGACTTAGCGATAATATTGGAAGAAAATAATCTAATTGTAAGAGTTTTAAAAACCGATAAACCAGGAATGATATTATATGAGGATGAATTTCAAATAGTTTCGCAAAATAAAATACATTAAAAAAAAACTACACACAACATGCAATATACAAAATTGGGGTTTAATAGGTTATTCAAGGGTTGTGGTTCGCATCAAGTGCCGTGTAGCTTGATAGTGAATCGCTCCGTAATCCCCAACTTTGCATATTGCCGCCGTTATGCGCAATTCAGCATAATACACGACATATAAGATTTATACCCAGTAAACTTAAAAATACTACTATGAAAACAATTGGTAAAATTCTTTTAATCTTCTTGTTAATTCAGATTTCCTCGTCAGCATTCTCATCTGATAACACTGGAAAGGATACTTTAAATCTCCCTAAAAAAGCATTAATTATTTCAGAGACATCAAATAGCTCAGGTATCTATTATACCATGATAGATTTAGAAAACAATGAGATGGTAATTGTATATTATGGTACTGATATGGTTTATCCTAACATTAGGTATTTTAGATTAAGAAAAGTGATTCGAACAGGAATTATACTTGATCCAGACAGACAAAAAATATTATCAGACAAATATCAGTCCGACGAAAGAAAAAAAGAATGATGAACAGGGCACAACAAGCGGTCTTAAGCAAGGTCTGCTTTTATATTTAAAATTGGATACATACAACGCTGGCGGCTTTCGCAACGGGGGATACGAACGTAGTTCTTAATCCGCCCTTGCTTAAAACGCCAATCATTGGCTGTGACTTGGACCAGATGGAGAACCCCGCCTAGCTGGGTTCTTTTTTTGGGGGAATAGATAAAGGTTTACTGTTGGTTGCTGCAGCAATGCGCTTGGAACAGATGGCTGGCACAGCATGATCGGCCTGCCTGACAGTTCCGCGCCAGTGGGGGGATCGACTTGCTTGGCCCCTTCGTTCACCGGCCACACCTTTGACTTTAGAGGCAGTTGCTAAGATACGGTTTCCATCCGTATTGCCGCCTAACCACCTGTTATGCTATCTGCTCTTATGAAACTGTGCTCTTGACCATGCTCCGGGTTGCGCCTATCCATCCATATAGCGGAATAACAACTATAAGTGACCATAACAACAACTACCTCTTTTGTTCCGGTTACCTTTTACTTATAGCCCTTTTGCTGGATAGGAGCATAAAGGCTATCCATTCCAAGCCGATATCAAAATAGGGTATGCAGCAAAATTAACTGGTAAGGGTGAGGCGAAGAGAAAAAAAAAGGGTAAGTTTGGTATGGTAAAAAAGGGAGTATAGCAGCAATTTGCTCGAAGAGCAATAATTACTCTGCCTAAAGCTTGCAAGCAGTAGGAATTAAGGTTTGCCTAAGGTAGAAATAACAACTATAGCTGTGTTTATACACTCGTTAGCGGCAAGCATGGCACACCAGATACATTTCGATTAATTTGAAAAATTGCTGAACTAAAGATATAATTATGGCAAAAAGAAATATACGACATGAGCAACCTGAAATAACGATGCTCAAAAAGCCTAAAGAAACATTTGTTAAAGAACTTCAAGAGAGGATTTTAATAGGTAAAGATTTGCTTAATCGACAAATTACTAATATGGAGCAACTTGATGGATTAAAAAAGGATTATGCGAGTTGGGATGACTTTAATGAAGAATTACTTAAACGGTCATTTAATAAAGTGACGAATGAATATTATAACGATTATCATAATTGTTCTCAGTGGATTGGTGTAGAAGATGTATTATATCGTCGCAATACCAACAGTGGAGAATATAAATTAAAACATGAAAGAGAAAGAATTAACGCTTCAATTGTAAACCTTGAGCGCCTTGTAGATAAATTACCTCTTATTGATGAGATTGAAAGTATAGGTTCATATACATCAACTGAGAAAAGCTTCACTAATAAATGTTTTATTGTACATGGACATAATGAAGCAAGAAAATATGAAGTTGCTCGATATATAGATAACGATTTACATAGACGTTCAATTATCCTTCATGAGCAAGCAAATAAAGGCAGAACGATAATTGAGAAATTCGTAGATTATTCAAAAGTTGATTTTGCTGTGGCTTTGTGGACAGCAGACGATGTAGGTAAATCAAATAAGGAAACCGATTACCATTCCAGAGCTCGTCAAAATGTAATTTTTGAGACTGGATTTTTTATAGGAAAACTTGGCAGAGAGAATGTTATAGTCTTATATGAGGACGGAGTAGAGATACCATCAGATTATTCAGGTGTGATTTTCATTAGACTCGCAGATAATTGGAAAGATGATTTAAGAAAGGAAATAAACGCAATTTATGATATAGAAAGTTAATGATGAAAAAATGCCAGCCGCTAACAAAGGCTAATAAAGCATAGACTTGCCGCAGGCGCAACACAAGTCTACGCTTCATAGCCGAAACGTTGGCGTTCATTGTAGAAAATCAGAAATAACGATATGAATAGAAGAATTTTAACAGCTGCACTTTTTCAACATTCATCGAAAGTACAACCATTTAAGCAAGAATCCTTAGATTCAATTGTTGAAAGAATTGCGTTTTTCTCACCTGATATAAATTTATCGATAATTGGTATTCAAAAGATTTTTACAGAAATCACAGGTTATACAATTCCCACCCAGAATTTTGAAAGTTCTGTAAATAGACTGCTAATGTCAAATCGAATTGAACCAGATAAAAATGATGCTGAAGTATTTTTTATTTCTCCAAAAAGAAAAAGGGAAATAGAAATAAGCGAAAATTCAATTAATCAAAAACAGAGTGGTTTAATTGACAAACTATTCAAGAATTCTCCCGAAAAAAAATCATTGTACTTCGAACCGTTTTGGTATGCTGTATCCTATATCTTTTCTAACATTGGAGATTATAGTGCAAAAATTGTCGATGGTAAAATTAATAAAGAACAAATATTATTTCCCATTCTAGACAATAGTATTGAAGAATGTAAAAGCAAGTATAGTATTAACTTTGATTTTTTTAAACATAAGCTTGTAGAATTTTTTTCGGACACAACCGATCCATTATACATTGAGACAAAATGTATTTTAGCACAAAACTATTTTATTGCAAAATCAATTGGGATAAATCCAAATAGTGAAACTTTCTCTAAAGACGTATTCGAAAATCAAGTAATTTACTTAGATACAAATGTTTTACTTGCAATTGTGTCTAAGTTTAATCGTAAACATAGCAATGCAATTGCATTTTTAAGAGCCATTAACAAACTGAAAATTTCAATATGTATTACTCATCCAACAATTATTGAGTACGAAACTTGGGTGCAGAATGAATTCGAAAGGGTAAGAAAAACAGCAAAGCAAATTCCAAAGAAAACGAAATCTAAAATAGAATCTCCAATTTATCAAGATTACTATCATGCTTATCAATTAAACTTGAAAGAGGGCAAAGACAGTGATTTAGAAGATATTTTGAATGAATTAGAAAAACACTACTTCAATTACAAAGAAATACTGACGGAGCTTGTTCCCAATCAAACAATTGAATACGTAGATGTTTCTTGGTTTGATAATATTGTTAATGAATCTAATTTTGACCTATTTGTAAAGCTTGTTAAAGAAAAATACAAGGAAGTTAGTGGCATTAGAGATAAAGGAGATGGAGCTGCTATTCACGATGCAAAAGTATTACTTTGGCTTGATAAAGAATCAAAAGAAAAGGGTATTAAACATCTCTTTGTTACTACGGATACAAGTATGCCTTTAATCAGGTTTGAAGAAAATGACAACACTAGTAATATAGTTCTTGAAGCAATCTTACAATGGTTACTACCTTTGACTAATGGTCATAACGATAATGAAATTGAAAAAACTATTTCTGAAATTATAAAACAGAGAATACTTCCTAAAGAATTTATTTTTGAAATAAAGGATTTTATGATTTTTGATCAACTTCACATGGAATGTCAGGAATTGCCAGCTGAAGATGTTGAAAACTGTATATTATACTTAAAGAAAAATGCTTCTGGGCTAAATCCGAATAATGCATCTGATAGAGAAAAATTTGCAAGTGAAATCGCAAAGTATTTTATTGATCCAGGTAAAAAATTCAAACTTGAACTATCACAAAAAGAAAAGGAAAATGAAAATTTGAAAAAGCAATTAGGTGATGTTTTCAATTTAATTGGGGATTTGCAAGAACAAAATTTACAAAAAGAAAATGCTTTGGTAAATCTAAAAAAGCAACATGATGAGAAAATTCAATCGATTACTGACGAACATAAAAATGAAATAAATAGCATCAAGGATACTTTAACTGGAGTAGCCGATGAATTGTTAATTTTTAAAAATGAACAAAAAAGAAAAGATGGTTTAGCATCTTATTCAAGATGGCAAAGACCAAGTAAGATTTCATTCGTGTTTTTTCTTCTTCTTATGTTTTTTGGAATTCTTCAACTTTGTCCGAATTGGGAGTTCAATTTACCTGCTAAATTGATAGAATATATAAATAAAATAAAACCTGTAAATGAAGCAAAATTTCGACTTTGGTTGACTTTGGATGGTTTTTTAACTTCAAGTTTAATAGTAACATTATTTATTTTTAGTTACCAAAGACTGTTTAATAAAGAAAAAAAAGAAAATAAGAAGAAGGAATTAGGATTATAAACAACGAAACGCCAACACCGCATATAAAGCATTTGCGGGAAAGTGCGGACTTGAAACTATGAATAAGAAATTGACTATATTGGTTAATCGAAATGAAGCGCCAGAAATCGCAAACGCTTCATATGCGCAACGTTGGCTGTGACTTGGACCAGATGGAGAACCCCGCCTAGCTGGGTTCTTTTTTTGGGGGGAGTGGATGTGGGTTTACTATTGGTTGCTACTGCAATGAGCTCTTGCCCAGCTTGGCGTATGGGCCACAGACCTGCCCGCCCACTGGCGGGCCCATGCTATCGCTTTACTATTTATGGTAGGCAGCGGTAATTACCTCATTAAGGCTAGGTGCTAAGGTTTATGCGTTTTGCACTGGTAGGTGGGCACGGACAAGGACGTCCGCGCCAGCGGGTTGGTATTGTTTTACAGAATGAATGCTCATTAATTGCTTATTATTAAAATTATTCTGCTAATGTAATAAAATCAGTGCTAAATTCAGTTAGTATATCTTTTTGTTTGTAATGTGCTCTTCTTGTAATTACAAATTTCCCTCTCGCTGGCAAAGGCTTGCAGCAGACAGGGGACAAGCCTATCAAAATTGAGTAGTTCAATACGAATTTATTGTTATGTCTTGCATACAACTCAGAGGCCTATTTACTAATGATCGTTAATACTTTTTTCTTGAATTAAATTCTATTGGTCGAGGAATTGATATTTCTTTCATACAGTCAATTGCAAAGTTGTCTGTCATTCCAGAAATATAGTCAGTCACAATTTGAACACAAAGGTTTCCTTCTGACCAATTATTATCTTTTTTTTCTTTTTCATAAAATGCTTTCGCATTCATTATATATCTTCCAAAAAATCTATCAATGTCAAGATTTTCTTTGCTTTGATACCACTCTAAATCCCAATGGTTTGAACAATATAATTTTGATAAATAATCAAAAAGATTAGAAATTATTTTTTTACAGTATTTCTCATATTCAATTATTCTTTGGTGCTTATAGATATACTTATTATTGAAATCCTTTAGCTCGAGGATTAATTTATGACATTCTTCTGAAAAACATATTTCTTCTTCCGTCGAACTATTTATTAAATCAAATACTAAATGATTAATAATTTCACCATTGGAAGTACCAATTTTATCTTGAATTGATTTAGGAATATCTTTTTTCTTTATAAAATCAGCAGCAATTATTGCATCTTCTAGGTCTCGCCCGAGGTAAGCTATTTTATCAGAAAATCTCACAATACAACCTTCAAATGTTGAAGGATAATGCTTACGGTCCTTTATTTCATCTAAGTTCTTAACAACAAAATCAGGTTTGATTGTTCTTTCGAAGTTCTCTCCATTATGAAATATTATTCCATCTTTTACTGCATAAGTTAAATTCAGACCAATTAATTTTTCAACTACGCGATAACTGTTAATTTCATGGATAAAAGAATTGTTTCCTCCCAGAATGCGATTGAGTTCACTTTCTCCAGAATGTCCAAAAGGAGCATGACCTATGTCATGTCCTAAGCCAATCGCATATGCTAAATCTTCATTTAGGTTCCAATCGGGTCCTTTGGTGTTTAACCCTCTACAGATTGTTGCAGCAACTGAAGCAACATGTAAAACATGTTCTATTCGAGTACAAACGTGGTCATCCTTCGGGCTAAAAAACACCTGAGTCTTATGTTTCAATCGTCTGAAAGGCCTTGAATGAATTATTGCCGTTTGGTCGCGATAATAACAACCACGCATATCTTCGTTTCTTGCTGTTGTTCTTTTTTCAAGAATTTCGGAAGAAAGTTTATTTATTCCCATATCGTTAAGTTTAATGTCCACTAACTCGTTTATTGGATTGGTAGAATCACATAATATATCAAATGTAATAAAAATAAGAATAAAAAACGGCAAAGTGCTTAACATAGGTTTGTGGCGAGTTATTACAGTTCACCATATAGAATTTTAAAATGTTTCAATGCTTTATCCTTATCTCTTTCCACTGCATCAAAATATTCTCTGTATGTGTTTATTACTTGACTTCCTATCTGTTTTAAATTATCATCAATAATAGGGATTGTCATGGGGAATTTGCGTTGGTGATAATTAGATTCTTCTAAATCCCAAGGCCCTATAGAACAAATGTGTTTGTAGGCATCATGCACCAATTTACAATTATCCCAACTAAATTTTTCTCTACTTGTTGGCATTCTTCCACCACTTGGATCCCAATATGGAAATAGCTTATCAGCTATGTCTAAATATTTTTTTGGCATTGTTTTTAACCATCTTCGGTAGTATACTTTTTCAAGTTCTATTAAATCGACAAGTTTGATATTCGTGTTCTCCACAGCTTGAAAGCTCCCCGCTTGAAAACCAATCTTGGAAACAATAAATCCTAAATTAGCACCAAAATCATTCATAACAGTTCTAAAGGAATGTATTATTTCTTGTGGAATCGGGTTGTTCCAAAACTTACATTCAACTAACACAATAGGCTGATATTCACTTTCAATATCCTTTGCAAATACATCTATTTCTTTATGTCCTCTGACTAAATCTACTACTTTAGATATTTCGGTTTCAAACCCACATTCTTTAAATATTTTTCCTACATATGTTTGAAGTTCTTGCCAAGTTTTAGGTTCAGAATTAAATATCATTTTCTTTGACTATTTTTTGTTATTAATTCTACACAACTCGTTTATAGGTCAAATAAAATTATTTTAGACAACCCAAGTTACCTTTTTATTCCTCCTGTTGTAACTATTTTATTGAAATATTTTAATGTAGCCTAAATAATCCTGTGCTTTTGTATGAAAACATGGTGGCTATAAACCAGCGCGGGCTGTAAAACTCCTAGGAGAGTTACAGCCCGCGTAAAGGTTTGGCCGGTGGCTACCTACCTGCGGTCGGAGCCCTGGCGCTCAATCATCCAGCCGGGGTATTCGGGTGTGAGCTTGCTTACCTCGTCCAGCGTGGCGAGCTCGTCAATGTTGAGCTGCACGGCCACGGAGCCGAGGTTGTCGGCGAGCTGCGGCGGCTTGTTGGCACCAATAATTACCGAGGTAACGGCGGGCTGGTGCAGCAGCCACGCTAGGGCAACTTGGGCAACGGTAACCTGCTTGGCGGTGGCAATGGCCCGCATTACATCTATCACGTGGTAGGCCTTCTCCTTGTTTACCGGGGGGAAATCGAAGCTTACGCGGCGCCCCTCCTTGGTTTCGGCATTGCGGCTATACTTTCCGCTGAGCAACCCACCGGCCAGCGGGCTCCATACCATAAGGCCCATCTTTTGGTCGAGCAGCATGGGAACAATTTCGCGCTCCAGGTCGCGGCCGGCAATAGTGTAGTAGGCCTGCAGCGATACAAACTTGCTGAGGTGCTCCATGGCGGAGATGCCCCGCGCCTTTACTATTTGCCAGGCTGCCAGGTTGCTGCAGCCAATGTAGCGCACCTTTCCGCTCCTAACGAGCGAGTCGAGGGCCTCCAGCGTTTCGTGCATTGGGGTGGCGGGATCGAAGCCGTGTATTTGGTATAGGTCGATGTAGTCCATCTTGAGGCGCTGCAGGCTCTCGTCGGCCTGCTGCAGAATGTGCTTGCGGCTGAGCCCGGTGTTGTTGGGCCCTTCGCCCATCTTACCGCGCACCTTGGTGGCAATAACCAGATCGTGGCGGTTGAGCCCGAGGTCGCGAATGGCCTGCCCGGTGAGCTGCTCGCTTAACCCCTCGCTGTAAACGTTGGCGGTATCGATAAAGTTAATGCCGCCATCCACGGCCTGCTTTACGAGCTCGTTTACCTGCTGCTGGGGCAGCGATCCAATGGCGGTCCACATGCCGCGTCCACCAAAGGTCATGGTGCCCAAGCAGAGCTCCGACACCTTTAATCCTGTGTTTCCTAACGAATTGTATTTCATGGTTTGTGCATATTTGGTTCAACAATGTTAGCGGCCGTATGGTGCGTTTTTTTGGAGCCGAATGCTACGTGCAACGGCTAAAATAACCTTGTAAGTAACACGGTGGGGGAAGATTGGTTTAGGAAGAAGTGGAAAGAGGGGAATGCAGTGCGTTTGATAATGCAGCAAGGGGAGGGTGGAATGGTGCAAGGATTGTAAAAATAATTTGGAAATTTGAGGATTTGAGGATTTGGAGATCCGGCAGTGGCCGGACAAGTTTTGAGAATGATGGAATTGCTAATATCCTTCTGTGATTACGGTGCATGGAAATGCTGGTTCAATGAACACTATTTGTGTGTGCACCGCCCGCGCTATGTGGGTTTCTTTTCCGGGGGTTGACACCCCCGGTTACAAAGATGCCACCCCTACGGGGTTATGTTCTATTGTTTTGATGCGAGATTGGATGGGACGAAATGTTTTCTCCCATACATACGGTTGAATTCTTCTAATCCGTCAATGGCCGGATCTTCGCTACGCTACGACTTCTTCTAACTTCTTCTAACTTCCTCTAACTTCTTCTAACTCCCGAATAACTCCCGTTTAACTTCCGTATAACCTCTTTAATTTGTAGCGGCAATGCTGTGGGAACTAGAAAATCAACTCGAAGGTGGTGGTTCCTCCGTTGCTGCTTACGGATATGGTTCCTTGGTGCAGCTGCATAATCTGCTTGGAGAGGCTTAACCCAATACCCATCCCATTCTCCTTTGTGGTGAACGAGGGAACAAAAATGCTGTCGAGATATTCTGGGGGTATGCCGCCACCACTATCGGTAACCTGAATGGCTGTTTTGCCATTGATGCGGGTTGCTGCGGCTAAACGAATGAACCCTTTCGAGCTCGATATTGCCTCAATGGAGTTCTTCACAAGGTTTATCACCACCTGCTCCACGAGCTCCTCATCGGCCACGAGCTGCAGGGTGGGCGGTGTAACGGCTATGTGGAGCTGGATTGCCCGCTTATTGAGCTCCTTGGCGTAGAGGGTTCCAATCTTCTGAAAGCAGCTCTCCACCGAGAATGTGCCAATGGTGAGGGCTGGCGGGTTGGTGAGGCTCTTGAACTTTTCAACGAAGGCTATGAGCGCCTTGCTTCGCTCCTCAATTACGTCGGCGCTGGTCAGCGCATCGTTCACGTTTTCGAGGCTTACAAGCTCCATGGCTTTGGTATCGCCGTTCCTCGTAAAGTTCCTTCGAATGGCGGTGGTGAGGGTTAGAATGGGCGTAATGGAGTTCATTATCTCGTGCCGAAGTATGCGAATGAGCTTTCGCCAGGCATCAATCTCCTGCGCCTCCAGCTCGCTTCTAATATCGTCGAAGCTCACCAGCGTAATCTCCTCGTCGCTAAACCTTAGGATGTTTTTTTTAACCGCCAGATGAACCAGCTGACCTTGCTTTACCAGCTTTACTAGGGTGGGGGCGGTGGCCGAGCTGCTGCTGAACACCTCCACGAGCTCGGGGTACTGATGGGTTAACACCGAGATATTCTCCGTTCGATTTACCCCAAAGAGCTCCTTGGCCGCCCTGTTTACCAGATCGATTTTGCCGGTGCTGGTATAGGCAATTAGGCCCACTCTCACCTGCTCCACAATGGCATTGATGTAGTGCTGCTGCTGCGCCTTTTCCACGCCTGCCTGGTGCAGCTTCTTAACAATCCTATCGAGATCGATTATGATGTTGCCAAAATTCTTCTCCACCCGCTTTTTTGAGTAGGCAAGGGTAGTATCGTCCTCCTGGAGGTAAACAAGAAAGTTGATGAGATCGCGGTTAACCCTGTTGAGGTAGTGAATTAGCGAAGCAAGCTGAAGGGCCAACAGAATAACGAGGAAAAGGATTGATACCAATCGGTTGGTTTGCTCCACATACCAGATGAGCGCAAAGCAGCTGAGTGCGATTAGCGCTACGCGAAGAACAATTATGGAGCTGAACCTGTTGGCTTTCAATGGCTAGCTGTTTTATAGGTTATACTTCTGAATTTTGGCATAGAGGGTTGTTCGTGAAATTTTGAGGGCTTTGGCAGCCATGGAAAGATTTCCCTTGTGCTTCTCTAACGCAGCCGCCACCGCGTTGCGCTCAACATCGAAGAGGCTCGCCGCTTCCTTGCCAGCGGTGGCTATGGTGGTCTCATATCGTAACCCAAGATCGACGGGTTGAATGGTCTCGGTTTCGCAGAGGATTACCGCTTTTTCGATTGTATGCTTTAGCTCGCGGATGTTTCCGGGCCAGCTGTGCCGTTGCAGCGCATCGAACGCTTTTTCGCTTAGGCCAATGGCTGGCTTGCCATACTTGGGTGCATACTGCTTAATAAAAAAGTCGACCAGCCCCGGAATATCATCCTTTCGCTCCCTGAGCGGTGGAAGCTGTATGGCTATTGTATTTATTCGATAAAGGAGGTCTTCGCGGAAGAGCCCCTGTCGTATCATCTCGTCCAAATTCTTGTTGGTGGCGGTAATCAACCGAATATCGATGGGGATGGGGGTGTTCGATCCCAACCGAAAAATCTCCCTGTTCTGCAGCGCGGCAAGGAGCTTTGCCTGCTGGGGTAGGGGGAGGTTAGCCACCTCATCCATAAACAGGGTTCCACCCGAGGCTATTTCGAAGCGCCCCGCTCTATCGTCGCGCGCGTCGGTAAAGGCGCCCTTCACATGCCCAAAGAGCTCGCTCTCAAACAGCGATTCGCTAATGGCTCCAAGGTCAACGTTGATAAAGGCCTC
>DATKVT010000155.1 GCA_035529935.1 Williamwhitmania sp.
TTCGACAAAAACTACCTCAAATCCTTACCAAATAAGAAGGGCAAGGGCGCCTTTCAGGAGAAAAAGGAGAAGAACAAGAAGGTGAACCTTGGTGGACCAGGCAGGCGCAATCCAAAGTTTGGCAAGGCTGCCCAACGCCCCGATTCCAAGCCTCCAAAGAGAACCAAACTCTTTTAAACTCGCTTAAATAAGTGAGCAGCACCGATACTACATACCCCTGGGGAGATAACCGCCGCTACAACACCTACTCCGGCTACTTCCGCCGAACCTTTGGCGGTCGGGTTCAAAAGCTCACCATTGATGCAGGTTTCACCTGTCCCAACCGTGATGGAACAGTAGGCACCGGTGGCTGCACCTACTGCAACAACGACGCCTTTAACCCCAGCTACTGCAATGCGGTAAAGCCAATTCTCCAGCAGGTGGAAGAGGGCATTGAGTTTCACGCTAACCGGTATCGACGCGCCGAGAGTTTTCTGGCCTACTTTCAGGCTTTCTCCAATACCCACGCCCCACTCGAAAGATTGAAGGAAATCTATGCTCAAGCTCTAGCCCATCCAAAGGTTATTGGGCTGGTTATCGGTACCCGCCCCGACTGCATCGACGAGGCTAAGCTCGACTACTTTGCCGAGCTGGCACAGCATCACTACGTTATTGTGGAGTATGGCATTGAAAGCTGCCATAACCAAACGCTGGAGCGGATCAACCGTGGACACACTTACGAACAGGCCGAGTGGGCCATTCGCGAAACAGCCAAGCGCGGTATACGTACTGGTGCCCACCTCATTTTTGGGTTGCCCGGTGAATCCAGAGAGGAGATGCTCAGCGAGGCAGCCATCATCTCCCAGCTGCCGCTCGATACGGTAAAGTTCCACCAGCTGCAGATTGTAAAGGATACGGCCATGGAGAAGGAGTTTATTGCCAACCCAGAGCAGTTCCATCTCTTTGGGTTGGAGGAGTACCTCTCGTTCCTAGCCAACTTTCTCGAAAGATTTAACCCGAATATCGTTGTGGAGCGATTTGTGAATGAAGTTCCACCCTGGTTCCTGGTGGCACCCAATTGGGGTAGCTACCGCGCCGACCAGCTTGGTGTAATGTTCGAGAAGTTGCTGGAAGCAAGGAATACATGGCAGGGGAAAGAGTATAGGTAGAGTAGGTTGGAAGTCGACAGCCCTAATTTGAGCAAACAAGATACAGCAAAGAGTACTGCACTGGCTTAACTCTTACTACAGCCGTGGTTAATCAGCTCCATTTTCTTTACATCGAATCCCTGCTCCGCATCGCTCCTCGACATGATAAAACTATTAATGCACACCCACAAGGGAAATGGGAAATTGCCATTTCCCTTTTCCCTTTAATGCAAATGCAGACGTTAAAATGTGTTAGCCTAGTGAACAATTATTGCTGTGCCAGTATTTATATGAAAATGTTTAACAAAAAGGGGGATAATCTCAGCATTACCAAACTGTCAATGCATGAAACGTAACAACAGTATTTTACTTGTCCTATTTCTGGGCACGCTCATGGGTGCCCTCGACATCTCCATTGTAGGTCCGGCATTACCAGCCATATCACACTCCTTAGGGCTTCACGAAAATCAGCTCTCCTGGGTTTTCTCCATTTATGTGCTGTTCAACCTCATAGGCATTGCCCCCATGGCGCGACTCTCCGACCAACATGGCAGAAAGCTACTCTACACCATATCTCTCCTCTTATTTGGTGTGGGGTCAGGTATTGTAGCCTTGGCACACAGCTTTCCATTGCTCATAGCCGGGCGAGCCATACAAGGATTTGGAGCCAGCGGCATCTTCCCTGTTGCCTCCGCTACCGTAGGCGACATTTTTCCCGTTGAGAAGCAGGGACGTGCCCTTGGACTCATTGGTGCCGTTTTTGGCATTGCGTTCATCATAGGGCCAGTTATTGCAGGGGTTCTGCTAAAATATTTCAGCTGGAATGTTCTATTTATGATTAACCTTCCAGTGGTGCTTTACCTCATAGTGCAAAGCCTCCGCATATTACCAGGGAAGCTTGTCCGGGAGCCTGTTAAATTCGATTTGCCAGGTTCCATTATGCTCGCCTTAGTATTAATTTCATTTACGCTCTGGCTAAATCCGCCAGCGTTTATGAAGCAAATAGAGCATCTCCTTACCATAGCACTACTTGTAACTTTGGTAAGCCTCGTCCTGCTTGTGATGGCTGAGAAAAAAGCCGCTGCACCCGTGGTGAGACTAACCTACCTTACAAACAAGCAAATAGTAATTGCCGGAGCCATTGCAACTGCCACTGGCTTTCTGCAAGCAGCATTCGTATTCTTCCCTAAGTTCGCCATTGCAGCCTATAACGTATCAACCTCGTCTGCGAGTTTCATGTTGCTGCCACTGGTTGGAGCAGTGGCCATAGGTTCACCAATAGGCGGTAGAATTTTGGATAAAATAGGTCCCAGACCAGTAATTACAGGTGGCGTTACACTATCTGGTATCGGTTTGGTTATGGTTTCTTTATCCCACAGCGACATCTGGCTATTCTATGGTGCTGAAGTGGTTATTGGGCTTGGGATGGCCATTCTTGCTGGCTCATCACTTCGGTTTGTAGTGCTCAACGAAACGGATAAATCGGAACGAGCTTCTGCACAGGGTATACTCACGTTATTTATTAGCAGCGGCCAAATAATTGGTTCCACCATCATATCGGCACTTGCAGCCACAATGTCAACCACCTCAGGTTATATGGTAGCTTTTGTGGTTGTTGGTGTTAGCATGTTGCTGCTCATTCCTGCCTCCATGTTACTTCACAACACAGGGCACACATCCGCAAGCGCCTAAATCAATCCAAAAATGATAAGCATGATTACAATACTGGTAACTAATTTACTCTAATTACTACACCTCCTCAACAGAACACTTTACCGCCACCCAATACTGGGTTGACTAGACTAATTTTACCTAGCCCAATTGGAATAGAAAATCATGCTTAAAAACAGTCCGAACACCACAATTCGAACTAAATCAGCATAGTTATAGTTGTCATGTTTCAATCTGATAAAAATCATATAAATAAGTATTTTATTATTATACAAACAGTTAAGACTCTATATATCCATATATCCAGACCTTCTTATATTGATATTATTGGATTTATACATACTTTAACATCGTTATTTAAATACATAACTATGAAAAGACAACTACTAAGAAACGTGCTAATTACCATGAGCTTACTTGGGATGAGCACCGCAAGTATGGCCACCGACGGCTATTTTAGCCTAGGTTATGGCACCATAAATAAAGGTTTGGCTGGTGCAGGAACAGCCTTTTATCAAGCTTCACTGATTGGCGGAAACCCAGCGGGTAACGTATTCAACTCCAGCCAGTGGAATTTGGCTGCCGCACTCTTCAATCCAAATAGGCAATACACCATCACGGGAAACCCTTCAGGGATGCCTAACACCTTTGGTTTAACACCGGGAACTGTAAAGAGCGATTCCAAGTATTTTATCATGCCTAGCGTTGGTAAAAACTGGAAAATCAACGATAAAAGTGCCCTAACCTTTGCCTTTTACGGTAATGGAGGTATGAACACCAACTACCCAACAGCAACCTTCTACGATCCCAGCTCATCATCAACCGGAGTGAACCTCGCCCAGATGTTCTTAGACGTTGCTTACTCCTACAAATTGGCAGAAAAGCATAGCATTGGTGTGAGTGGTCTGTTTGCCTATCAATACTTTAGTGCAAAAGGTCTTGCCTCATTTGGGATGATGTCGTCCGATCCAACCAACCTAAGTGGCAACGGTACCGACAACAGTACCGGTTTTGGTCTAAAGGTTGGATACTTAGGTGAACTTTTCGACGGCTTCTGGCTTGGCGCTAAATACCAAACCAAGATTTACTCCAAATCGTTTTCGAAGTATGCTGGCCTATTTGCCGAGCAGGGTAAGTTTGAAGTTCCCTCCAACTGGAGCGTGGGTATTGCCTACAACCTCACCCCAACCCTTACGGCCATGGCCGATGTAAAACGCATTAACTACAGCGAATCCAAAGCCGTTTCCAACCCAATGATGACCTCCTCTGGCATGAATCCTCTTGGTGCTGACAACGGTCCTGGCTTTGGCTGGAAAGATGTTACCGCCTACAAATTTGCACTAAGCTACTCTGGAATTAAGACCTGGACCCTGAGGGCCGGTTACTCCTTCAACAATCAGCCCATTCCTTCGAGCGAGGTAATGTTCAACATTCTGGCCCCTGCAGTAATCCAAAGCCACATTGCACTGGGTTGCTCCAAGCAGCTGAACGACAAGGGTACTGCTCTTAACTTTGCTTTCAACTATGCATTGAACAACTCTGTTAGTGGTCCAAACCCCATGGAGGTTCCTGGACAGCAAACTATTAAAATAGAGATGAATCAGGTAGAATTTGAGGTTGGTATAACCTTTTAACTAACTGCAAAAGAGAATATGGAAAAGGGCGCATGAGGCGCCCTTTTCCATTTAGTTCTCATATATCTTGCCAATTAGCTTCCAAATTGCCCGGTTGAAATTCTCGCCCTTATCTCCCGGGTAAAGTTCCGCAAAGGAATACTTTGCGGAAAGATTCGACTCAAACTTCAACTTCATGGTGGAATCATACAGTTCCCGAGGTTCAGGGTGAAACTGCAACCCTAAAACGTTGGGATACTGAATATGCTCAACAGCCTCTATCACCTTTCCATCAATGGACCAAGCGCCCACGATGAGTCCCTTGCCCAGAACCTTTACGCATTGGTGATGGCTACTAAGCACAAAGGGTCTACTCTCTGTAGCAGACAAAAGCTGCACAAGCTTTCCTCCTTCGGCAAGCTTAATTTGGTGAAAGCTACCGTGAAACAGCGTGGTGTCAGTCGTAAGGTTTGTATGGTAATTCCGATGCTGGCGGTTCGCATCCTGTTGCAATACCTCATCGGCACAAGCCAAACCGTAAAGGTCGGTAGGGATATCCTGGTAAAGCGTTCCGCCTGTAGCTACATTCATGGTTTGCATGCCCAAGCAGATACCCAGAACACCAAAGTTAGGCTTATCCTCAAGTAGCGGTCTAAACGCCGCATTTTGGCTCCCACCCAAAAGGTGAAACATAAACGACAGCTCCATGTAATGGCGATAGGGATCGGTAACCACTGTCAGCAAATTTGTGGGTTCACCATACGTGACCGGTGGAATATCGGGACCACCAAAGAATATTACCCCACGCGAATCGGTCACCAGCTGCTTAAATAGAGAAGATGCGCCATTGCTACAGTATATACTATCGGGTGAAATTGGGGTATCGATGCGCAGAAGCTTTACATTTTTCAAACCATTCTTCTTGATGAACATTTCCGACTTATGGTAATCGTATGCTTCCCGAGTATGGTAAACGCCCAAAACTTTGTATTCTGAAGAAAGAGGGAAAATGCCGCTGGTGGTTAAGTATTCAAAAGTCTTCAGATTACCAACCGTGGGATGCATTAGCAAAATCTGCCGCTGTTCGGCAGTGCCCATGGAAGCATCACCGGGCGTCACAATAAATTGACATGCTGAAAATAGCAGTAGCGCCAACAATAAAATCTTTGCCTTCATACCCCTAAAATTTTAGTATAGCAATATAGAAAAAAGGATGAACGAACGCAATTATCAATTCTTAACTAACTTAGCAGGGTTATAAACTCCATTGACATGAGTGAGCTTACAGTAGTGCGTGCCAAAGAGCGAATGAACGGCCATATACCTTACAAGATCTTTATAAATGGTGATGAAAGAGCCGCGCTCATGCCCAATGAGCAGACGCTAATCGAGGTTGATGCCAACGATAAGGTAAGGATTATAATGACCTGGAGCGGTAGCCAAGAAATCACTTTACCAGCTGGCCATGAATCATACCATATTTATGCAAAAGGGAACCTTACTTACAACATCATTGGCAGTGCAGGAGCAGCATTATTTTTCGTTATGGTGTTGGTAGCAAATCACCTTACAAATGCAACGGTAATAAAATATGTCGGTGCAGTTTTAGCCATTGCACTAATGTTCCTGCTGCTCTATATGCTTACAAAAGGAAAGTGGAGTTGGATAAAGCTCCACCTTGAAATGCAATAGCCGTTAAATATCTACCACCAATCCATCGTAGGCTAAGCAAACATTCTGGGGCAATTCAGCCATTATCTCCTCATAAAATCCCATCTGGTGCGAAATATGCGTGATGAAAGCCTTGCGCGGGCTAAGCTCTTCAACGAGCTTTAAAGCCTCACTCAATGTGAAATGAGAAATATGCTTTTGTTTTCGAAGAGCATTAATAACCAAATATTTAGTACCAACCATTTTCTCCTTCTCCTCCTCCGAAATAAAGTTGGCGTCGGTAATGTAGGTTAAATCGCCAATGCGAAAGCCGAAGACTGGCAGCTTATAGTGAAAGCAGCGGATGGGCTGCACCTTTACACCGCATACGTCAAATGGGTATCCGTCTAAATTGAAGAGGTTCATTTCGGGAATTCCGGGATACCGTTGGTCTGCAAAAACGTAGGCATACTCCTGCTTTAACGCATTTTGAACACGTTCTTCAGCATAGATATCCATGGGCTTTCGGTTCACAAAGTTAAAAGCCCTAACATCGTCGAGCCCACCAATATGGTCCTTGTGCTCATGGGTAAGTAAAATGCCGTCAAGCTGCTTTACTCTGGCACGAAGCATCTGCTGCCGAAAATCGGGACCAGCATCAATGAGAATATTAACACCGTCGACCTCCACCAATGCAGAGGTGCGCAACCGCTTATCGTGCTCATCGGTTGACTGGCACACGGGACAGGGACAAGCAATTACCGGGACGCCCTGTGAAGTTCCGGTACCAAGGAAGGTTAGCTTCACGACTCTATTTTAATTTTTTCAACTTTAACTGAAAGATATATCAGGTAGATAAGCACCACCACCGCTAGCACTGCCGAAGGTATGGCTGCCTCCTTGCCAAATAGTGTTAGTGCTGTAAATACCGAAAAGCCTGAACTTTTAATCGTAGTTAGCATTTTTTGCGTTGTGATTCGGGGAGGGCCAATATGAAGCCGCTTAGCCACCAACTCATATACACGGCCAAGCCCAAAAGTCATAACCAGTAAAACAAAGCTCACCAGCAAAAGGATTTTAGGGGTCGAAAAAAACACCTGCCTATTCATTCCTACTGCTACAAAAATCATGATTGCAAAGCCCCAATCTACCACCTTGCCCCTGATTGGCTGAACGTAACGGAACAACGGCTTGTAAAGCAGGAAACGGGAAATTATGAGCGGAATGATTACCAGCTGCACCATCATAATAAAAAGGCTATAGGAGCTAATACCCTGCTGGTTAGCAAAAAGGCTCACAAACACTGGAGCCACAAACACCGAAGCAAGAAAAGCACCTAGCACACCGGCAATGGCATACTCAACATCGCCCTTAAGTATGGTAGCAAATGGAATTATGGCAACACCTGGAGGTGCAGCAGCAATTACCACAAAGCCATAGAAAAGCTCCTTTGTTGGCATTACGAGCCACGCCAGTCCTACCAGCAAAAGCCCAAAAACAGCATAGTTGAGCAGGGCTCCCATGAACATTGGAACCAGCATTTTACCAGGATTAACTAGCGACTTCAGGCTGATACCTGTCATTGAGAAGGCCATGGTAGTTGCCAGCGCCAAAAAAGTATAGTCCTTTAAAACCGATGCTTTATCACCAGCCACAAGGCCAGCAATAACAGCAAAAACAAGTATGGAGTTTCGATTTAGTATTAAACGTTTTATAAGCTGCATCAAATTAAAGTTTGCGGGTTGAAACCGAAACAAACCACCCTTAAAGGTGTTCAAAGCGGCATGTCAAATATACCGAGAATCTTGGGTATGGGAAAACAAATAGAGCAAGATTATCCCTCAACAGAGCCTAATATGGCAAAGCGTTATAGCCACTACGATGGAAAAAGCTACATTTGTCCAAATTATTCCTATGACCGGCAAGCTTTACCTTATTCCCACCACCCTTGGCGAGGGTAATCCAGCAGATGTTTTACCGGAACACACGCTGGAAGTAGCACGTTCGCTCACCACCTTTGTTGTCGAAAATCTGCGCAGTGCTCGACGCTTTTTGAGTAAAATAGGCATTCTTACCCACATCGATCAGCTCACCTTCTTTGAGTTAAACGAGCACACTGACCTAACCACAGTAACCGCCATGATTGGACCGGCCCTGAAGGGAGTAAACATTGGACTGCTTTCCGAAGCTGGAGCTCCCGCTGTGGCCGACCCCGGTGCGCCGCTGGTGCGCCTAGCTCATAGCAAGGGCATTCAAGTTGTGCCGCTAACTGGGCCATCCTCCATTCTGCTAAGCTTGATGGCTTCAGGGCTCAACGGTCAAAACTTTGCCTTTCAAGGCTACCTGCCCGTAAAGCCACCGGAACGGCAAAAGCGGCTGCGAGAAATTGAATCCACCTCGTTTAGGGAGAAGCAGACACAGGTATTTATTGAAGCACCTTACCGGAACATGCAGCTGCTAAACGACATTCTCACCACCTGCAGCGGTGGCACCTACCTTTGCATTGCCGTTGACATAACACTTGAGTCGGAGTACATACTCACCAAAACCATCAGCAGCTGGAAAAAACCGCTACCTGAACTGCACAAGCGCCCCTGCATTTTCCTGCTATTGAAGGAGTAAGAAATACCAACTGCAAGTTATTCCCAAATTGGACCTGAGCCTAGCAGCTCATCGCCATCGTACCAGGAGGCAAACTGACCAGCCGTTACACCGCGCTGTGGTTCATCGAAAGTGAAGTAAAGCCCCTCACTCAGCATGTGTATTTTTCCCTGTTGTAGTGGCTGGCGATAGCGAATCCGAAGCTGGTAGCCTCTCGACTCACCAACCTGCATCTTCAAATCGGGTCGTATCCAGTGAATCTCATCCTTTGAGATTAACAGTCCTGAACGGTATAGTCCGGGATGCGATTGTCCCTGCCCAACATACACCACATTTTGTTCGATATCGGTAGCAATCACAAAAAGTGGCTCCAACTTCCCACCTACGTTCAGCCCTTTACGCTGACCAATGGTGTAGAACTGAGCGCCAACATGCTTTCCAACCACAAAGCCATCGTTGGGTGAATAGATGAGAGGCTTAGCCATGGCTTCCAAATCATCCGCAGCAACATTAGGAAGTAAGCTATAGTATTCCTTTGGTATTTCAATAATATGGCCCTGCTTCGACTTCAACTTTTGCTGCAAGAAAACGGGCAAATCAACCTTGCCCACAAAGCAGATTCCTTGAGAATCCTTGCGTTCTGCCGTGGCAAGACCCAGCTCCGCTGCAATTCTTCTTACCTCTGGCTTTTGAAGGTGACCAATGGGGAAAAGGGCATACTTGAGCTGCTCCTGCGAAAGCTGGCATAGGAAGTAGCTTTGGTCCTTATTGGGATCCAGTCCGGCCAATAGTTGATAGTAGGTATGACCATCCTTTGTTACCTCGCCCTTTCGACAGTAATGGCCAGTTGCCACAAAGTCAGCATTGAGGCGCATGGCCGCCTTCATAAACGCATCAAATTTAATTTCCCGATTGCAAAGCACATCGGGGTTGGGCGTCCGTCCCTTTTCGTATTCCGAAAACATATAGTCCACAACTCTTGCCCTGTACTCCTCGCTCAGATCGATATATTCAAATGGAATATCCAATTTTCTGGCAACCATTTCGGCAAACATCTTGTCGTTCTCGAATGGGCAATCCCCGTGTAGCACGCCGGTATTGTCGTGCCAGTTCTTCATGAACATACCGATAACTTCATAGCCTTGCTGCTTGAGCAAATATGCAGCAACACTTGAATCTACTCCACCCGACAAGCCGACAACAACTCTCTTCTTCATCTAAAAACTCCTATGCAAAAATTTTGCGCAAAGGTAACGATTTCAGAGAGAATTGAGCTGAAATTAATAAGGGGAAGAGCAAGCACGGAACTACTAGTACCCAACAGCCCTGAAGAAGGCTTCCAACTTATAGGGGTCGAGCTTCCCGTTGGTTCTAACACCGCTACAAATATCAAGGCCAAATGGATTAACCTCCTCCATTGCACGTCGTGCATTTTCGGGATTTAGCCCACCTGCTAAAAAAACTGGGATGGAAACTGCCTCCACAATTTTTCGGCTAATATTCCAGTCGTGTGTCTTGCCAGTGCCCCCCAACACCTTTATTTCAAGGTTGGGATTTCCACTATCCAGTAGAATGGCGTCAACATTAGGGGCAATAGCAAGCGCTTCGTCAATTGAATCCTCATTGGCAACATGAATAACCTGCACCAGCTTAACCATGGGTAGCTGAGCACGCAGCTCACGGTAGCATTTATAGCTTACGTCATCAACCAGCTGAATGGTGCTTGTGTGCACCTTCTGATAGTGATTGAGGATGGTTGTTGTAGAAGTTTCGCTGGTAAGCAAGAAGGTGGCAATTGAAGGAGGCGTTGCAGCTGCAATTTCGGCAATCATCTCATCGGCAATAATGCCGGGACCACTTGGCATTTTCCCAACTAGTCCCAACGCTGATGCACCAAATTGAATAGCCAACTTGGATTCCTTAATGCTACTAATACAGCATACTTTAACGCGAATCATTTCTAAAACTTGATATTTTTAACAAACCAATGGCTCAAGGCCAAGTTTGTTGCAATAATAACAAATGCTATAAGGCCAATTAGTAAGCTTAGGTTCACCTGCACAATCCCACAGCTAAGCATATAAAAAATAGCATAGCCAATATATGGAGCCGTAATAATGGTTGTAACTATTGCAGGGATGTACCTCCGATATATAACAAACTGAACCAAATGAGTAAGCAGGTGCAGGGCGTAAGCCATTATTACCCCTACAAATAGGTTGTACCAATCCCACTCCGCTGCAACAAATGCAATTGCCGACACAAGCACAAATTCCTCAGCAACAACCAAGGTAAACTTGCGGGTCGAAAATCCTTTAGTAAAAGTATTAAACCTAGGAGCAAGAAATGGAAATCGGGCAGCAATAGTCGATTTGTTGCGCTTAATCCAAGGCTTCATAAAAAGAATTTCCTCAAATTCGTGCAGCATAAACGCTATGGGGAAAAGCCAAATAAGCGTCTCCAATTTCATCATCTCAACCGTATTCTAATTCTTTAACGGCCTACGAAGCGTAACTATCTCCTCAAACAAACCTTGATCTAGCAGTTGTACCAACTGCTCCTTAGTTGGATTTGTAAGGTAATAATCGGTATCTCCGTCATCCTTCTTTATCTCCTTTAGCTTTACAATCTTTTGAATTCGCGCCAGCTTGTCGGTGTTATCCACGTAAAGCATCATAATGGTTACCCTGTCTCCGCTCTTGGGTTCAACCACTACCACGTTCCAACCATTATCCTCACGACTGCTGAGAAAGTAGTAATTATTATATTGGCGCAAAACGGTGCTGTCGGAGAGCTTCATATTAACATTCATGTCTCCCTTGGTCGACTTAAAGCTAAACCATCCCACGTCAACCATTAGGGTATCGTGATCGCTGCCAATAAACATTCCGGTGAGCTTTTCAGGAATTTTACTCAGATTTTGAACACCATTGGGCTGTGGGACCTCGAACCTTACCATATTGCAAGCTACCATTGTGCAGGCTGCAAGTGAAACCAATATTAATCTTTTCATTATTATAAGTTTTTGGTCAATTGAATTAGGCATCAGATTGAAAACCAAATGTAAACAAATTCTTTAAGACAAAGTATTTACAGTAGCACCATTTCAAAGTTCCCGGGCGTATTAAACCATTCCTACAAAACCTTATCATAGAGAGGTTCCCAACCTAAATACCATGAGAAAACTTTACGCAATAGCCCTATTAGCACTGCCTTTCTCGGCATGCTTTGGCCAAAATAGCGACTCCCTAGTTGTTCGCAAGCTTTTTAACTCTGCCTTAACGAGCACCACTGCCTATACAAACCTAAAAATATTGACTAGTGAAGCGCCACATCGCTTAGCGGGTTCGCCCGGTTCCTTTTTGGCCATTAAAATACTTTACAACCAGCTGAAGGCACTAAATCCAGACACTATTTACCTGCAACCAGTTACTGCATATCCCTGGGATAGAGGTGAAAAAGAGGTTGTTTATGCAACGCTAAAGGATGGAGATAAATTTCCCATGCACTCCTGTGCGCTCGGAGGTTCTGTTGGAACAGGTCCCAACGGAATAAACGCGCAAATTGTTGAGGTTAGAAGCTTTGATGAACTCAAGGCACTTGGAGCAGATAAGGTGAAAGGCAAAATTGTTTTCTTCAATGCAGCCGTTGATCCTACCATTTTTAATCCCGGAGAAGGTTACGGTAAATTTGTTTACCAGCGTGTGGCAGGTGCCTCTGAGGCAGCCAAGTATGGGGCAGTTGCTGCCTTAGTGCGGTCGGTAACCAACCAGCTGGACACCTTTCCGCATACTGGTATTATGCACTATGCCGATACTACCAACGAAATTCCAGCATTGGCAATTAGCACTGTTGATGCAAACAAACTTTCGGCACTGCTTAAGGAAAACCCAGAAACGCAGGTGTTTGTTCGCAATACCAGCAAAAATATACCACCGATTCGATGCTTCAACGTGATAGCCGAGCTACGTGGTAGCGAAAAGCCGAATGAAATAATCACAGCAGGAGGACACATCGATTGCTGGGACGTGTGCGAAGGAGCCAACGATGATGGTGTTGGTTTAATGCATGTTATGGACATAATTCAACTCTACCGTAGCTGTGGTATAACTCCCAAGCGCACCATTCGCGTAGTTCTATTCCTCGACGAGGAGATGCATCAAGTTGGGGCAAGAGCTTACGCTGCGAGTGTAAAAGAGAAGGGTGAAAAGATATACGCCGCACTTGAATCCGACATGGGAACAGATATTATAAAGGGCGTAGGTTTATCTGCCTCCCCTGAACAATTTGCAGAATTTACTAAAGTGATGAAGGTGCTTCAGCCTTACGACATCTACCAAGTTCGCAATGGCGGTGGTGGTACCGATGTTAGCTTTTTAAAACCGCTTGGCGTTCCAACCATGAGCGTAATTCCCAGCCCACAACGCTACTTCGAATTTCACCACAACGCAAAAGATACGTTTGACAAGATTGACCTTCGCCAGCTCCAAATTGGTTGTGCAGCCAATGCCGCGTTGGTTTACCTTGTCGACCAAAACGATATAATGGGTAAATAGGTTTGATTATCGTTTATTGCGAAAAGGCGGGTACTCTTGTATCCGCCTTTTTTTGAAAAAAAATATAGCACCGCATTCTTCTGAATATCTACAACTTGCCATTAGAGTCAAAAGTTTTTATTGCTATATCTTCATTTCGTAAAGGTCAAATTATTATTTTGTTGAGGATTTGTAAGTATCACTGCCCTATGTCGGCTGATGACTAGAATGATGATTTTAATAATCAAACTACAATATAACACTACAACCGAGCAAAATCCTTTTGATGTATAACCCACCCTAAAGCTACAAAGACAACTAATGAAAAAAACAGCAATCGCGTCGAGCCTAAAAATGCCCGACGCCTGGGGCTCGAGGCTTGGACTTGTTCTAGCCATGGCAGGTAACGCTGTCGGATTTGGGAATTTTTTGCGATTCCCTGTTCAAGCCGTGCAGAACGGTGGAGGGGCTTTTATTATCCCCTACTTAGTTAGCCTTGTACTTCTTGGCTTACCACTGCTTCTTATTGAGTGGTCAACCGGTCGTTACGGAGGAACATACGGATATCACTCCACCCCGTTTATCCTGAAAAAAATGGGCAGGAAGCAGATTTGGATGTATGTTGGTGTATTTGGCATTTTTAGCAACATCGCAATCGCGTCCTACTACTGCTATATGGAAAGCTGGACGATGTCATACGTCTACCACTCGGTTGTTGGAACGTTTAATGGAATGAACCAGCATCAGGTTGCCTCATTCTTTACTGGTTACCTTGACGTGACAGTTTCAACTACGGGACTCCCCTATGAAGCAGTTGTGTTTTTCCTACTTTGCCTTGCCCTTAATACATGGATACTAAGCAAGGGGTTGAGTGGTGGTATAGAGAAAGCAGCCAAAATTGGGGTTCCATTGCTCATTGTTTTTGGAGTTTTTCTTGCATATAAAGGTATTACGCTTAAGGCTGGAACTAATGGAGCAATTTTCGATGGAATCAAAGGACTTGACTTCCTTTGGACTCCCAAATTCACCTCACTTACCAATCCAAAGGTATGGTTAGCAGCAGCAGGGCAGATTTTCTTTACCCTATCGGTAGGAATGGGTAGCGTACATGCCTACGCATCCTATGTGGGAAAAAATGACGATATCGCTTGTAACTCCATGTCAGCAGGTTTTATGAACGAGTTTGTTGAAATTGTCCTTGGCAGCTCCATCATCATTCCTATTGCCATTGGCTACTTTGGCATTGATAGGGTAATTGAGCTAACCAATATGGGTGGACTTGGGCTTGGTTTTAGAACCATGCCCTTCCTATTCTCCCAATGGGGACCTGTAATGTCAGCATTATCAGGGGTGGCCTTCTTTGGGCTTCTTTTCTTTGCAGGCATTACCTCATCCTTAGCCATGGGCACACCGGTCATGGGGTTTTTCCAGGATGAGTTTAAGTGGAAAAGAGGATATGCCGCTTTGGGGTTTGGCGTCTCCATCCTAATTTTTGGTATACCCACTGTGCTCTTTTTTCAGGAGGGCGTTTTCGACCAATATGACTACTGGGGCGGCACAGTTGCCCTCTTTGTATTTGCCATGCTAGAGTCAATAATGTTTGCCTGGGTATTTGGGCTCGATAAGGGCTGGGCCGAGATCACACGTGGGGCCGATATTCAGCTACCCATTGCCTTCAAATACATATTGAAGTATGTTACCCCTGTTATTCTGATTGTCGTATTCTTTGGCTCCCTTATTCGTCCTGCCAACGATGACTGGAGCAAGCTGAGCTTCTCCGGCTGGTCTCTACACAACGAAAGTATCTTGGGCCAAATAAGGCATCAGGGCATTGGACCCAACAAAACCTACTTTGCCCACGAATTCTTGAGCGAAGTTACGGGAACTGTTCAAGGGGTTGCGCTCGAAAATCAGAGAAACTACCTAAATATTCAGGAACCAAATGGCAGCATTACCTCTTACCTAGTTAAGAAAGGCTATAAAGTTTCTGTGCAACCGGGTGAGCATGTTAATGTTGGAACACCTCTATTTGAGGGTAATGTAATTAACAATTTATTTTTCACCGATTTAGCAAGATTTCTTCTTTTATCACTCTTTCTTATAATTTGTGTTATGGTATTGCTTGCCTACCGTAAGCATAAGCTAACCAACGATTTCACCTAGTATCAACTTCGTAAAATAAAAAACATGAACATTTCGGCGCTAATAACCATGATGCTTGTTTGGGGAGTGGTAATCTACTTCACAGTCTTCTTTTTTCTTAAGATTCTAAAACCCAAAAAGTAATCCGCCCCATAAGTTCGGGCAATAATCGTTATCACCTGAGCAAAGATTTACGCCTGTTGAATGTTGAACCTTGGCAGACAATGCCAAGGTTCAATTTTTTCAATAGTACCGGCAAGGTAAAAAATGACAAAACGGAAGAATTATCTTGTGTTAAAAAAAACAAAACGCCGAAGATATGTTGGGTTTTCATACTATATTTGACCGTAATATATATTCCAAAAGTATGAAAAGCACCAATAGGCTAGCAAGTTCTCTCAGGGTAACATACATAGTTCTACTTATTAGCAGCCTCTCTTTTTTAACCATCGTCCTAACCTTTTCCAAAGAGATCAACCAGTACTTTGCCACGTCAAGTAAGGTATTCTCGGAATCAGTTATATTTAGTAACCTAGCTGCCGCGGGAGCAATAGTCGCCGGTAACTTGATGTTCTCTAAAGAAATTGCAGACATAGATGATCTGGATGATAATGAAAAGCACTTTGCATTCAGGAAGGCCATGTTTAACCAGCTTCTGCTAACAGATATTGCCCTCTTTATTTTCGGAATCTTATTGGTTGCCCTGCACAAAGGGTTGTTTATGGCTGAAACATTAGCCATTTTTGGCTATCAACTCACAAAGTTTCCAACCAATAAACGATTGGCCCGATTTCTAAAATTACCACACTAGCAACGGTTATTCCGCTAAATATTCCGCTATATTCTCCGTTACCAATTCTGGTCAAAACGTCTTACACTATGAACTAAATCGATAGGACAGTTTGATCAGAAAGATGTTGCGAGGATGGTCGTTAATCAAGTCCTGCATGTTCGGACGGAAGTTGAAGTTACCCGTTTCTGCATAGCTGTCCCGCGATTGTGACCAAACCAAATAGAGCGTCGACCCCGGGATATACTCCCAACGAATCACCAGATTGGAAAGAAACTCCTTGGTATTGAAATCTGGATTGTCCATGGAATAGTCAACATTCCCATCTCCATTTTCATCGATTGAGTAGACGTTATTCCCCGAGTCAAAGGTTATCTGTTGCGGGGTAAGAATATGAAACCGTTCATTATAATTTTTTGACTTGGTGTTGGTGGCAACCTTAAACTGGCTATACTTCACCGCTGCCACAAATGGCTGTCCCCAATACTGTATGGAGAGATCGGGAGTAATGGATACATTCAATCGAAACGAAAGATTGAACTGTTTTTGGTGTATACTAGCAAGCAGGTAACGCGACTCTGTTCCCAAAGTGTAGGAATCATAATACTGTAGTTGATTGCTACTCTCGCCATATCCCGGATCGATACTTAATGATACTTGACTTAATGGCTTGTAGGAAATAGAGGTATAAAGCCCCCACTCCGACATAAAGTTGCTGCTAATACCCCATTGGCGGTAGTAGTTGGCGGAAAGCACCATTTTCTTTTGCTGATTCGATTCACCAAATAACCAGTAGTTTAGGTTTGCCGGTGTAATAAAACTTGGCCCACCTCGGAGTAGCGACTGCGAAAGTTCATCGGCATTATAGTTGGAGCCGAATCCGGCACTCCAGAGATTTTTGAATGTTGCATTCACGTTTATGTTACCACCATAGCTCAGAAATGTTCCACCGTAATCCCACGAGTTCCACTGGTTAAAATTGAGTCCAGCACTTCGGAAGATGGAAAACGGCTCATTGATTCGATAACCCATCCAGAACACCTCCAGAATATTGTTTGCTTGGTGCATGAAACCAAGATCGTTCACCTCCAACTCTGGCGATTTCCAAGCCGAAGCCAGCATAAACAAAAGTTTTCCCGATGATTTCCCAAACTCCAACTTGCCTCCACTACCCGTTAACTGGCGTCGCGAAGAGTCGAGTCGAACATTGCTTGCATCCGGTCGCTGAAAATAGTGAGCTGATGATTCCTGTGTAGTAACAATGGCCGTTGAATCCCCTTCGACATGGCTCATGTAACTATTAAAGCTTATATACCACTTTTTATCCTTCCAGGAGTGGTGAAAGTTGATACCGGCCGTATGCGCAGAGCGATGCAAAAAGTTAATGTCCGGGCTATCAATATTCCTTATTGTGGAGGTAATCATTCCTCCCACCTGAGTATTTCCTCCGTCTAAATCCTTTTCTACCCTACCTACTGCGTAGTTGGTAAACGGCTCAACTTCAACCTGCCGTCGAACTCCATTCAAATCGATGGTAGCATTAGCTCTATCGGTAACGCTTTCCAAGACTCCAATGGACAAGCCATTGCTGCTTTTGCCCGTAATCTTGGCAGCCCCTATAATATTGGTAAAGCTGGGCATATCGATATACTCTCCATCTGCTAGATCTGGATAGTAATGCGGGCTCCTACCAATACGCCGAGGATAAAACAACGATTCATTTCCCAAGTCGCCATCACCAAACATCAGTGGAAAACTGAAGATATTTTTCCCCTCAATAAAGAATGGTCTTTTCTCCTGGCGGAAGGTCTCAAAAGCAGAAAGATTCAGCTGTGATGGATCGGCCTCCACTTGCCCAAAATCGGGATTAACCGTAAGGTCAAGGGTGGTGTTGTTGCTCAAACCTAAACGGGCATCGAATCCAGCCTTTACCGTCTCCTTGTGCCCCGATTTTAGAAATGGATCTTCACCATCCTTGGCATACTGGTCGGTTTTGGCTACAGCATAAGGTGTTATGCTTGCTGTTCGGCGTGGACTAACCTTGCCATCCCAGTTCAATATACCATACTGCGAAACCCAACCCGATTGTTCCCTACTCGCAGGCTGCCATACGCTAGACTCCTGATTTCGGTATACAATACGACAAACCTGCAGCCCCCAAACCTGCCCATCATCGGCCTTAAACCGCAATTCGGTAAGAGGAATCTTTGCCTCGGCGTACCACCCAGTACTGTCGTGCGATGTTTTCACCCACCATATTGGATCCCACGTTGGATCTTCATTTCCATCGTTGGAGATGGCATTATCAATTTTAGTTCCTGCCGCATTAACCCAAAAAGAGAAGGCTGTGCGATGGTCATTATAGCTGTCAAACTCAATGCCAGCAAGATCACCATCGCCAGCATCACGCCGACTAAGCCTCATTGAAATGCTATCGGGGCTGGTGTCTTTAGCCCATATTGCCACGTAAATAAATTCGTTATCGTAGAGCAGCTTAAAGGCAGTTTGTTGTTGTGGCCTCTTTCCCTCTGAGGGACGAAACTGCGTAAAATTGGAAACCCACTCTACCTTTGACCATGCAAAATCAGAAATTCGACCATCCACCAGTGGCGGTGCACCAATTACTCTGGTAATAACAGTACTCTTCTTTTCAAGAGGCTTGGCTGTAGCTCCAAATGTAATCAAGAGCAACAGGAAGAAAATGGATGGAATTCTCATAAAGGACTTCTATAATTCTTATCAAAAACGGAACGGCAGTCATTGTGCTGCATTGCCAATCGCTGTCCGTTGAATCTTTGATGACAAAAACAAACTTTTAGTTTAATTCCTGCCGATTATAATTTCCTCATTTGACAGAATATTGTAATTCAGGTATCAGAATACCCATTAATAATTGCTTAAGAGCAAGGCAGTAATAGGAGGCATTCATGCTTTATTGATAACCACAAAAAAATTGCTTCCTGATCAGGAAGCAATTCAATATGGGCAACGCAGGTTTGTCACCACAAAGTGCAAAATCGCACTTATCGGGCCAACTTACTGTTTGAACTTCTTATATAGAGTTACACCAATATGGCCACCAAATCCAAAGGTATTGTTCATGGCCACCTCAACTTGCTTTTTAACCGCCCCACCGGATGCAATAACTATTGCAGGGTCAATCTCTGGGTCACGTTCAGTTAGGTTTATTGTGGGAGGAATTACATCGTTTTTAATCGCAAGAATAGCAGCAATTGCCTCAGCGGCACCAGCACCACCCAGCATATGGCCTGTCATCGATTTAGTTGAACCAACCACCACGGTCGAAAGAGTATCGGCAAATACGCGTGAAATTGCCTTGCACTCGCTAATATCGCCAACGGGTGTTGATGTTCCATGTGCATTGATGTAGCTAACCTGCGATGGTTTTATCCCTGCCTCATCCAATGCCTCCTGCATCGCTTGAACAGCCCCATCACCATCGGGATGCGAAGCGGTAATGTGATATGCATCCGAAGCAGAACCATAGCCAACCAACTCGGCATAAATCTTTGCACCGCGAGCCAAAGCATGGTCCAGCTCTTCAAGCATTAATGCCGCACCACCCTCACCAATTACAAAGCCATCACGTGAAACATCGAATGGTCGTGATGCTGTTTCCGGAGTATCGTTGCGCTCGCTAATCGCTTTCATGGAGCTAAAGCCACCCAGCGCTGAACGCGTTACCGACGCTTCAGAACCTCCTGCCAGAATAACGTTTGCCTTACCCAACCTAATGGTATTATATGCCTCGCCTATGGCATGGTTCGAGGAGGTACATGCCGAAACGGTGGTAAAACTTGTTCCACGCAATCCATAGCGAATGGAAATTGCCCCCGAAGCCATGTTTGCAATCATCTTTGTAATAAAGAATGGGCTAAACCTGGGCATTTCAGGATTCTTGGCATAGGAGATAATTTCCTCCTCAAAGGTCTCAATACCACCGATTCCGGTACCCCAAACTACACCAATCTTACGAGTATCCTCAACAGAGAGGTTGAGTTTGGAGTCGACCATACACTCTTCTGCTACGGCAATGGCATACTGAGTATACCGGTCCATTTTGCGAAGTTCCTGCCTTGGAATAAGCAAGGAGGCATCGAACCCCTTAACCTCACACGCAAACCGTGTTTTGTATGGTGAAGCGTCAAAATGGGTGATAGGTCCAGCACCGCTCTTCCCAGCAATAAGGCTGTTCCAGTACTCTTCAACGTTATTTCCAATAGGAGTCAAGGCACCCAGCCCAGTTACGACCACTCTCTTCAACTTTTCCATAGCTCAGCTATTTAATTCTTCTTTATTATCAATGTTTAGAACTACCACAAATACTTACTGTTATGTAAATCATAAGTCTGAAATATTTATGCCTTTAAATCGGCCTGAATAAATCGATAGAGCGATTTAAAATCAAAATTATCCACCACTCTGCTTAGCTGCAATCCAGATACGAGACTCGAGAAAATGGCCATTGCCTTATCTCGTGCTTCTCCCGAAAATGCAAATATGCCCTTTTGACGACCCTTGTCGAGCAATTCCGTGAGCCACGAAGAGGTATACTCAACCAACTTTTTCAGTTCCAATGCGGTAGAGTCGTTGAGTGTATTAATGTCGGGACTCATGGCACCCACAAGACACAACTTTTTTTCGCGATTACTCCTGATATAAATCTTTAGAAAAGCATCTAGTTGCCTTAGCTCATCAAACTCACGGCTCTGAATATTTTCCACCATCTCCTCAAACCGTTGCAGGTTTGTACGAACAATGGCAGTGCCCAAACTCTCCTTTGATGGGAAATAGTAGTGAACAGCAGCATTTTTAATGCCCAACTCAGAAGATATGTCATTATAGCTGAAGCCATTATATCCGCGCGTGCGGATCAACGTTTCACCCAAATCCATTATTTTTTCCCGAGTAAGTGACATCCTATTTACCCAATTATTGATTATGCAAATATACTTACTAATTAGTAAATAGAAAATGTTTTTTGATAAAAATATCAGGTAGTTAGATTGTCTAAACCTCTCAAAATGAAACAGCACCCATAGTTTAACGAAGTAGCGCTGGTGGAATTGTCTTGAATCTGTAGAATGAATCTTAAAGGAACCCTATTAGTTTAGACCATTTTGGCTATTTTTGAATATTTGGTAGCAGATCATTTCTGCACTTGAGCAATTTAATATGAATGTAAAACAGGTTACCGGAATAATACTGGCTGGCGGAAAAAGCAGCCGTTTCGGGGTTGATAAGGGGCTGTTCCCATATCTTGGTAAACCGATGGTGGAATATGCCATTAATCTTTTACGCCCATTATGTGCCGAGTTGCTTATAATCACCAATAATCCAAAAGATTATACTTTCACTGGACTAAAACTTGTTGAGGATTTACATAAAGGTCTTGGTCCATTAGCAGGAATTCATTCTGGCTTACTTGCATCAAGAAATTCATACAATTTGGTGATTGGATGTGATTTACCAGAACTGCATTCTGACTTATTTCGTGTATTGCTCAATCATAAAGAGGGCCATCAAGTTGTTATGCCAATACACAATGGACTTAAAGAGAGCATGGCTAGCTACTTTCATCGCAGCAGTATTCCAATTGTAGAAGAAGCGTTGCACAATAATCGACTAAAAATATTCGATGCCATTGTTCCACTTAAAACACTTTTTCTCGACGTTGTGGGTATGCCCTTCTACTCAGAAAACCTCTTTACCAATATCAACACCAAAGCGGATATCAACTTTCATAAAAGAATTGGGGAATGACCACATTTATACCCTACAAACCACTGTCAGAAAAATGGCTTAAAGCCTCAGTGATTGGTAGCTTATGGGCTGTTGTTGAAATAGTTTTAGGAAGCCTACTGCACAATTTAAAAATCCCATTTGCTGGAAGCATCTTGTCATTTTTCACAGTTTACCTAATCATTGCCTTCTTTCAGCTCTGGAAACTTGATGGAGTAATTTGGCGCTCCGGACTCATTTGTGCTCTCATGAAGTCGCTTGCGCCCAGCTCCATAATACTTGGCCCAATGCTCGGCATTTTTTCAGAGGCGTTAATATTAGAGATTATCATTCGAAGTTTTGGGAAGAATATATTTGCCTATGGCATCGGTGGTGCACTTACCGTATTTAGTGCGCTGATACACAAAACAATCTCTCTTCTTGTTCTTTATGGATGGGATTTTGTGACCATCCTAAAAAATATCTATTTATATGCAGCGAATCAGCTGAAGATTACCAACCTAGAACCAGTAAATATACTAATTATCGTTGCAGCAATTTATCTAACAATTGGTTGCCTTGCAGGTATGTTGGGATACATCACTGGTCAACAATTTCTTAAACAGAATCACGCTGGGAAATCACCACTAATCAAGGGTAATGCCAAGAGCGATTTGTTCCCTTACACCTCAAAAAAGAATCACGCTTCACTTCTCCTCCTGTTAATTATTACCATGCTCATTGTAGGCATGGTAATCATATCACAAACCCACATTCTCATTTCGGCCACATTTACGCTCCTGTTTTTAGGTTCCATTAGCATGCGATATAAACAAAACATGAGATTTTTGAAGAAGAGAGTTATTTGGATACAACTATCACTAATCTTACTGTTTTCTGCCATTTTCTACGATGGATTCTCGTTCAATGGCCTATTACAACCAGAAGGTTGGATTGTTGGATGGAAGATGGTTTTTAGAGCAATGATTTTATTGGCAGCCTTTTCGGCAATTAGTAGGGAACTTCAAAGTCCGGTTGTTAAAAACATCCTCTGCAGGCGAGGCTTAAAGAACCTATACCAATCGCTGGAGTTGAGCTTTACAGCTCTACCGGAATTGGTGGAGGCATTTGCAAATGATACCTCAAGGTTGTTTGGATTTAAAAAGTTAACCTTTACCATGCTAAGTAGCTCCCAATCGTTACTGGAGAATTTCGTAACCATTGAAAGCAATAAGCCAACTGTTTTTATTCTGAGTGGAATGGTGAATGAAGGCAAAACTACGCTTGCAAAAGAAGTGGTATCAAACCTTCAAAAAAGAGGCATTTCTATTCAAGGCTTCTTTTCGGTTGCAACTGATAACGTAGATGGGAAAAGTTATTACGTTGAAGATATCACCACCGGCTCGAAAGAATTACTTTGCTCAGCACAACCCATTAGAGGAAACCTTAAATCGGGTCGATTCTACTTTTCCGAAGAGGGGCTAAACCATGGCCTTCACATTCTTGAGAAGGCGCTTCTTCAACCAAACCAACTGACTGTTATCGACGAAATTGGCCCCTTGGAGATAAACGACAAGGGATGGGCTCCGGCAATTCCTGCCTTGTTAAACCAACCTAAATCGACCCATCTTTGGGTTGTAAGGGAAAGACTTGTAAATGTTGTTATTAGAAAATGGAGTGTTGGAAATGTATATGTCTTCAACTTAAAAGAGGACAGCATCGATGAGATTGCAGCTTCCATTGCTAAGAACATGTTAATTGAATAGAGATAATGTTCTTTACCACTATTCCAGAAGTGTAGTTCAACTTTTTGTTCTAACCCCAATACCACTTACAAAAAAATAGAATTACGACCACATCACCTTCTTAGCGATTCACGAAATTCATTGAACTGGCCTATTAGTAAAACCTCGACGCACCAATTGGTAGCTTGACCTGAAAAAATAGGCAATTGGAACCACAAACATGTGCATGAGCTTAGTGTAAGGAAATATCATAAAGATTAAAAGGCCAGTAACAATGTGAAGCTTATAAATAATGCTATGGCCAGCAATTACAGCTCCTGCATCGGGTTGAAAAGTGACTATCTTTTGTGCCCAAATACCCAGTGCTGCATAGTTCTCAACTGATGAAGTGGCTGTCGTGAAAATGGAGGACATCCCCAATAACATCTCAAAAAGCAGTAATACAAGCAAAAGAATGTCCTGCGGTTTACCGTTTATTCTGAGCCGTCCGTCTCTTAGCCTACGTATTAACAGAATGGTGATGCCTACCACGGCCGCTGTACCGAAAATGGAGCCCAAGGTGAGCGCAAGAGCCCGTTTGGTGGCAGTTGTCATAATTAAGTGATAGAGGCGCTCGGGAGTAAAAAGCCCTACAAAATGGCCCACAAAAACCATTAATATGCCATAATGGAATAGGTTACCGCCCCAGCGTTGTCCCCTTTTTCGCAGAAATTGGCTCGATTCGGCTTGCAGTGACCTTGATGTTTTTACGATCCTTGTAATTACGCCGAACCAAAAGAGGGTCATTGCTATGTGAGGCAAGTAGGTAAACAGCAGATTGTTAATAAATAAATTCATGGCTCTACGATTTACAGTTTACACAAGGGTTTTCATTGCCAAAAGTCACAGGTTTTTCCTGATATGCTTCATCTAAATTAGTCTCAGGCATGTTCAACTCCATCTTTTTAATACGATCAAGAATAGGCTTACGGTCCGAAAGTTGAATGAGCGCATTTAGAAGGTGTTTATATGGATTGTCTTTCTCATCCAACTTTTTATGAATAAACCCAACTATGTCGATTACATCAGCTAGATATTCACTGGCTTTTGATTTGGGTTGCAATGCCAAAAATTCGAGAAATACGGGTAAATAATCTGGCAATTCTGATCGAGTAAGAGCAAGGCCCATCTCGGAGTATGAATCAATCAGATCTACCATTGCCTGTCCCCTATCTTTGGAGTCTCCGTGCACATGTTCGAATAGATAAAGCGAAACAGAGCGCGAATAATCGAAGAGCTGAACATAAAACTCTTGCCATTGGCTTAACGGCTTCGCACTAAAAACCGCTATAAAAGAGTCAATCCCTTGAATTTCTTCAGAATTGAGCAGCTGTTCCTCCTCTAGGGCAAAATTAACCTCCGGTAGAAAGTCATAAATATCCTGATTAGGATAGGAAAGCAGCAGAGAGATTATTTTGTAGGTCTTTAACATCTCACATTCCTCCAAAAAGATTTTTCAGACGACTATCCATGCTACCACAGCCCTCACCATCGGAGAAGCCACACTCAGCTTTGTCACCAAATGCATCATAGGCATACTCCCTGTGAGAGATGGGTATTACAAAGCGATCTTCAAAATCGGCGATAGCCATGTATCGATACATCTCCTCAACCATTTGAGGTGTTAGTCCTGTGTCTTGCAGTACTCCTTCATCAGCACTAGCTCCCAATGTTTTACTGCGCATATATGCCCGCATGGCCAACATTTTCACCAGCGCCTCCCTGATTGGTTCTTCTTTCCCAGCCGTAAACATATTGGCAAGATACTTAACCGGAATTCGAAGCATATCAACATCAGGAATAATACCATTTAAACCCAGTCTTCCACTCTCTACCTGTTCCTGAATAGGGGATAATGGAGGTGTGTACCAAACCATTGGCAACGTTCTATATTCCGGATGCAGCGGGAATGCCACTTTCCACTCAACTGCCATTTTATAAATCGGCGAGTTTTTTGCAGCCTGTATAACGTTTTCGGGTATACCTTGCTTTTTTGCTTCAGCCACCACCTTCGGATCGTTTGGATCCAAAAACATGTCCAAATGAGATTGGTAGAGATCTGTTGGATCAGTTGAAGAAGCCGATTGCATTATCTTATCGGCATCGTAGAGCAAAACACCAATGTATCTTATTCTTCCAACGCACGATTCGCTACAGATGGTTGGTTCCCCATTTTCTATTTTCGGGTAGCAAAAGGTGCATTTTTCTGATCGTTTGGTTTTCCAATTAAAGTAGATTTTCTTATATGGACAAGCGCTAACGCACTGGCGCCAACCCCTACAGCGATCTTGATCGATCAACACAATGCCATCCTCTTCGCGCTTGTAAATGGCTCCAGAGGGACATGCTGCCACACATGCTGGATTGAGGCAGTGCTCACACAACCTTGGCAAATACATCATAAAAACATTTTCGAACTTGGCATACATCTCCTTGTCAAGCTCATCGAAATTCTTCTCTTTGCTACGTTCCTTAAAAGTTCCACCAAGATTATCTTCCCAGTTTGGACCCTTTTCAATCTTCTCCATTGGTTGGCCTGTAAGCATAGAGTGAGGCCTTGCAGAGGGCGGGGTTACAAACCTTGCCGATGAATGTAAAATACTGTAGTTAAACGTAAATGGCTCATAGTAATCATCAATTTGAGGCAAGAAAGGATTTGAAAAAATATTCGTCATAATGGTGGGTTTGTTTCCCATGCGTGGACGAAGTCGTTCTTTATCTAACACCCATCCTCCTTTCCATTTCTCTTGGTCTTCCCAACCGGTTGGGTAGCCCATACCCGGCTTTGTTTCAACATTATTGAACCAGGCATACTCCACCCCTTTTCGGGTTGTCCAAACATTTTTGCAGGTAACCGAGCAAGTATGACAACCAATGCACTTATCGAGGTTTAAAACCATTCCAATCTGAGCCTGAATTTTCATAGCAGTAATTTTAATGGGTTAATCGACAATTTCTTGGTCCTTCCACTCAACTTTCGACATCTTACGAACCACCACAAACTCATCACGATTGGAACCAACCGGACCGTAATAGTTAAATCCGTAGGCCAGCTGAGCGTAACCCCCAATCATGTTGGTTGGCTTTAGACATAACCTTTCTACCGAGTTATGAACACCACCTCGATTGCCCGTAAGTTGACTTACTGGCATATTTACAGTGCGCTCCTGGTTATGATACATTATCAAAGCTCCAACAGGCACTCTTTGCGAAACTATTAGTCGTGCAACAGTGGCTCCGTTTGTGTTAAACACCTCTACCCAGTCATTATCAATTAAGCCAATGCTACCGGCATCTGTTTCGCTCATCCAAACAACGGGCCCACCACGACCAAGCGTAAGCATTATTAGATTGTCGGACCAAGAGGAGTGAATGGTCCACTTATTATGAGGCGTCATCATGTTAATTATCAGATAATCCTCATTATCACTAAGTTTATCCAACACCGACGCTATTGATTTTGTGTTAATGGGCGGTTTGTAGGTAACCATATTCTCGCCAAAAGCAACCATCCATGGATGATCTTGGTAAAGTGTTTGCCTGCCGGTGAGTGTCCGCCATGGAATAAGCTCATGGACGTTTGTATAGCCGGCATTGTACGAAACCGTTTCGGAATCAATGCCACTCCATATGGGAGAAGTAATAATTTTGCGTGGTTGTGCCAGTAAATCGCGAAAGCGAATTTTCTCATCTTCGCGCGATAAGGCAAGATGTGCATGTTTCAGTCCGGTGATGGCCTCCAGCGCCTTCCATGCTTTAACCGCAACATTCCCATTAGTTTCAGGTGCAAGCGCAAGAATTACTTCAGCAGCATCAATATCTGTATCAATTTTTGGCAAACCTTTTGTTTCACCCTCTTCTACAACAGTGTGGTTTAGCTGTGCCAAAAGGGTTAACTCAGCATCGGTATTCCAGTCGATACCCTTTCCACCGTTGCCAATGGTTTTCATGAGCGGTCCCAATGAGGTGAATCGCTTAAATGTTTCAGGGTAGTTGCGTTTTAGTGTTACAATTTTTGAGAAATTCACGCCAGGCTTTATATCCTTGCCAGAACGCTTCCAATCGATGGCATCCGTGGTCTCCGACAGCTCCATTGGCGAATCATGCTGAAGCGGCAGTAATACAACATCAGTCTCATTGCCGAGATGTCCTTCGGTCAGTTGGGAGAATTTTGCTGCAATACCCTTAAAAATATCCCAGTCGGATCTTGATTCCCAAACCGGATCGATTGCCTTGGAAAAAGGATGAATGAATGGGTGCATATCGCTGGTACTTAAATCGTTTTTCTCATACCACGATGCAGCCGGTAGTAGAATATCGGAATGGAGACCTGTGGTTGACATTCTAAAGTCGAGGGTCACAAGCAAATCGAGCTTTCCTTCTGGAGCATGGTCGTGCCACTTCACCTCGGCAGGCAACGTCTGCTCTGTCTCTTCTAGGTCTTTTCCTTGGATGCTATTTTGAGCACCCAGCAGGTGTTTCATAAAGTACTCCATCCCTTTGGCACTCGATCCTAGTAGATTCGATCGCCAAACGAATAGATTTCTCGGAAAGTTAGAAGGCTCATCGGGATCTTCGCTCGCCATAGCAAGCTTACCTTCCTGAAGTTGCGAAACAACAAAATCTTGAGGAGACATCTTAGCAGCTTCCGCTTCTTTAACTAGCAGTAGCGGATTTCGTCCCAATTGTGGAGAGCTTGGCAACCACCCCATTCGTTCTGCTCTTATGTTGCAATCGACAATTGATAGCTTATCCCACTCCGGTTTGTCCGCAAGAGGTGAAAGCAATTCGGATAGCTTTACCTTCTCATATCGCCACTGATCAGTGTGCAAATACATAAAGGAAGTTGTATTCATCTGCCTTGGAGGTCGGTTCCAATCAAGACCAAAAGCCATTGGAAGCCAACCTGTTTGCGGTCTAAGCTTTTCCTGACCTACATAATGCGACCAACCTCCTCCCGATTGACCAACACAGCCGCAAAAGACCAACATATTGATGGCGCTACGATAAATCATATCGGTATGAAACCAGTGATTTACGCCAGCACCAATGATAATCATCGACTTACCTTCGGTTGCAGCAGCATTTTCGGCAAATTGCATGGCCGTAGAAATAATATGCTGTGAAGGAACTCCAGTAATTAACTCTTGCCACTTAGGAGTAAAAGGAAGATTATCGTCGTAGCTCTTGGCTGCATTGGGATCTTCAAATCCTCTATCAATGCCGTAATTTGCAAGCATTAGATCAAACACGGTACAGGTATACACCTCCCCTTTTTGAGTCATCAACCGGCGAACAGGAACCTTGCGCTCAATAATATCGTTATGGTCGGTTGCAGAAAAATGTTCGTGCTTAAATGTCTCACCACCAAAATAGGGAAATTGAACATTAATAACCTCCTCATGATTTTCAATAATAGAAAGCATTGGGCTAATATTAGCCCCAGACTTGCTGTCCTTAAGTTCTAGGTTCCATTTCTGCTTCTTTTCCCACCTAGAACCAATGGTGCCATTAGGTACCACATAGTTCCCAGAAGCTTCATCAATTAATATCGGCTTCCATTCAGGATTATCACCAGCATTGAGGTTATTCTCCATGTCGCTGGCCCTAAGAATGGTGCCACACAAAAACTTTCCATCTTTTTCCTCGATTTTAACCAAAAAGGGTAAGTCGGTATACTGACGGGCATACCGCTCAAAATATGGAACTTTTTTATTGAGGTAAAACTCTTTCAGTATTACGTGGCCCATTGCCATACCCAGTGCAGCATCCGTTCCCTGTCGAGGCTTTATCCATAAATCGGCAAATTTCACAGCGTCGCTGTAATCGGGGGCAATAACTACCGATTTTGTACCTTTATAGCGCACCTGAGTATAAAAAGGAGAATCGGGTGTGCGAGTAAGAGGAACGTTAGAGCCCCAGAGCATAAGAAATGAAGAGTTGTACCAATCGGCACTTTCCGGCACATCGGTTTGTTCGCCCCATGTTTGCGGTGCCGCTGGTGGCAAGTCACAATAAAAATCATAAAAGCTGAGTACGGTTCCGCCCACTAGGCTGAGGTATCGTGTGCCAGCAGCATACGACACCATCGACATGGCAGGTATTGGCGAAAATCCAACTACCCGATCGGGACCAAATTTTTTAATGGTATATATATTGGCCGCTGCAATAATTTCGTTCACCTCCTCCCAATCGGCACGTACAAAACCACCCAATCCACGAGCTGCCTTATATTTATTTGAAATAACAGGATCACTAACCACAGCTTCCCACGCCTTTACTGGATCGGAAAGACGAGCCTTTGCCTCTTTATACGCTGCAACCAACTCACCACGAATCATTGGGTATTTTACTCTATTCGCACTATAGAGATACCATGAGTAGCTCGCCCCACGAGGACATCCCCTTGGTTCGTGATTGGGCATACCCGGTCGTGTGCGTGGATAGTCAGTTTGTTGGGTTTCCCACGTAACCAGCCCGTTCTTCACAAATATCTTCCATGAGCAAGATCCGGTGCAGTTAACTCCATGTGTGGATCTAACAATTTTATCGTGCTGCCACCTATTGCGGTACATACGCTCCCAACTACGATTTTCGTCAGTTATTGCCACGTAGTTATCAGCCGTTTTACCTACCGAACTGCTAAAATAGAACAACTTGTTTAAGAGACTCATGATGTACGCGTTTTAGATTGAACTTCAGACTAAGGTTTTCAAGACGCAGGATTAACCCTTAAAATACAATACGACGACGCTGTCTTTTTAAAACCAAAACGATGGCAATACTTATGCTCGCCAGTACTGCAAAGACAATAAAACCCATTGCATATCCTGCTCTTCCATTTGTGCTTGCAATGGCACCCATTATTGGAGGAATAGCAAAGCCACCAAATGCTCCAAGACCACCTATCCACCCTGACGCCCCTCCAATTGCCTTGGGCACATATTCGGGAACTAACTTAAAGACTGCTGCATTATTTATTCCCATTCCTATGGCTAGAAGCAAGGTGGTAGAAAAACCAACCACTACTGATTGATCGAAGGAAAGGATAATTGATGCAAATAGAACTATTGATAGTGAAATGAGGCTAACCGTTTCTCCCCCCATCTTATCTGCAAACTTTCCTCCATACACACGAATTAGGGAAGCTGTTATTGAAAATATTGCGGTAAATAGCCCAGCCTTTAGCACAGTGAATCCATGTAGCTGGTTCCAGTATACCGGAAACCATGCCGTTAGTGCAATAAAACCACCGAAAGTGGTAAAGTAAAGAGCCACCAGTGCCCAAGTATTCTTAACCTTGGCCGAATTAATAAGGCTATCCTTAACATTGCCTGCTGGGAAATTTTCCTGACCTAGAGCGATGGATAAATTCCTACTCTCCTCCTTGCTTTTTCCTGCCTTGAGATATTGGAAATAGTAGGAATTCTTGCCAAGAAATATATAGGTAATGGTGCCAAGAACTAAAAATAGGAACCATGCGAAATAAGCTGAATTGAAACCAAAACTCTGAAGATAGAAAGGGAGAATTACCGAAAAGAGCCCAGGAGCAAGATTTCCCAGACCAGCATAAGTTCCGAGGGCCATCCCCTGTTTACTTTTTGGAAACCAGTATGAAGTTTGCGCAATCCCAACAGAGAAGGTTGCAATGCCAGCTCCACTCAAAAAACCAAAAAACAGTATGAGACCATACAAACCATGCATATTATTTGGATAGGCAAAATTAAGCAGCATGGTAACACCGCCCAATCCAATCACCGATAGAAGCATGAGAATAAGGAATGGCTTTTTACCGCCAGTGGTATCTACCCATGCTCCAAATGGTATACGGAGTAATGAGCCAGAAAGAGCAGGTATGGCAACCAATAGCCCTATCATGGCCGGAGTTAACTCCATTGCCTCCTTAAACTTGATGGCAGTTGGGCCATAAAGTGAAACTGCTGCAAATCCAAAAAAGAAACCAAGCGTAGTTCCCAAAAGCCCTTGGCTGGGTGAACCCTTAACCGTAAAATTCTCCATTTTAAAAATACTCAAATAAGGTTTTATTCTGCAAGATGGCACAATACCTAATTACGAACTGTAACATTTGTTACAATGCCCAAATTAGTATCAGTTAACTGGGGGAAAATTGAAGTTGAAAAATCAAAGAACATTCTGTAATATAAATCATTAGAAGAGCTGATGAAACACTCACTTTGCTATCACAAATTTTATTCGAAGTTAGGTAACTGTTAAAACCACGCTCCTCTAATAATTCAAAATTGATACTCCATTGTTACTTATTCAGTTCGTCGAGAATTAATTGAATATCGTCTTGGCATTGCCCACAAACAGTTCCTGCTGTAGTTGCCTCACCAACTTCATCAACGGTTTTTAAGTGTTTCTCCTTAATGGCTTTTACAATTTCACTTCTGTAAATTTCATTACAGTTGCAAATGAGCTCATCCTGTTCCATCGTATACTTCTAATTAAGTTCAAATATTTTCATGTCTTCCTCAACGGTAGTGCTTACTTTAACACCGAACTTTTCCTGAACTATCTTTAATACATTCGGTGTTAAAAATCCGGGGAGTGTTGGGCCAATATGGGTATTCTTAATGCCAAGATAGAGCAGAGCTAGGTGAACAATTATTGCTTTCTGCTCATACCAAGCAATATTGAATATGATTGGCAACTTATTAATGTCATCCAAGCCAAGGACTTCCTTCAACTTTAAAGCCACAAATGCCCATGAGTAAGAATCGTTACACTGTCCTGCATCAAGCACTCTTGGTATTCCGTTAATGTTTCCGAGATTCAATTTATTGTAACGATATTTTGCGCAACCGGAGGTAAGTATAACGGTGTCTTTGGGTAGCTGCTTTGCAAACTCAGTATAGTATTCCCTCGCTTTTTGTCTAGCATCACATCCCGACATTACCACTATCTTTTTAATCGCACCGGAATTTACCGCTTCAAGAATCTTATCGGCCAGTGACAAAACCTGATTGTGAGCAAAACCAATGGTTATTTCCCCCTTTTCAATTTCTTGTGGTGGCTTACATTTCTTTGCCAACTCAATAATTTCAGAATAATCTTTGTGCCCATTTGGCAATTTCTTATCCAAAACTTTCCACTCCGGCATACCCGTTGCACCGGTCGTGAACACTCTATCGTTGTAGGTAGTAGTTTTGCGTGGAGGGACTAAACAGTTTGTGGTAAAAAGGATTGGACCGTTAAAGGTTTCAAACTCTTCCAGTTGACGATGCCAAGCATTGCCATAGTTACCCACGAGGTGCTTATACTTTTTCAACTTTGGATAAGCATGCGACGGCAACATTTCTGAGTGGGTATAAATGTCGATGTCCTTCCCTTCGGTTTGAATAAGCAGCTGCTCTATATCCTTTAAATCATGACCACTAATTAGTATGCCTGGGTTCTTACCAACCCCGATATTGACTGACGAAATTTCAGGATTTCCAAATGCGGAGGTGTTAGCTTTATCGAGCAATGCCATAACTTGGACGCCATGCTCTCCTGTTTGCAAAACTAGGTTTAGCATGCTACTTAAGTCTGATGGTTTTGTAATCTTTAAAAGAACCTCCTCAATGAAGTCATAAATATCTTGCTCCTCAAACCCCAAGTTAAACGCATGTTCGGCATAAGCGGCAATTCCTTTTAAGCCAAACAACACATACTGTTTGAGTGAACGAATATCCTCGTTTGTATCAAAATTGAGGGTGCTAACGTGTGTGGACTTTTCATGAAACTCGGCATCAGAAGTTGCACTCCAACCGACCATATCTTCCGTTCCTTTATAGCTCACTTTGATTTTTAGAGCATCGCGTAAACCATTGCAAGCCTTAATTGCATCTATAATTGATCGATCATCAAAATTCGCATTGGTAATGGTCATAAAGAGACAGTTAACAATGTACTTACTCTCAGCATTGGTATTAATCCTCTTTTTGCGAGCCTCAATAGCAACTGCGGCTATTCCTTGGCACGCATACACCAGCAAATCTTGAAGGTTGGCTGTGGCCTCCTTTTTACCACAAACACCGTTAATAGTACAGCCAGTGTTTTTTGCTGTTTCCTGACATTGATTACAAAACATTGACATGGCAATTAGTTTAAAGGTATAACCAATAGAAGTGAATTCAATAGAATAGGTAATCAGAGTCAAAGTTCTATAAGTGCAATGTACGGCTAAAAAAAAAGTATTTAAAAAGAAACTCTATTAATTATTCTTAAAGAGTTAAAATCCAAACAACTTTTGCATTCAACCTAGCATGCAAAATGTTTGGTAACAGAAGTTGATATTTGTTTGTAACAGATAAAAACCAGTATTTAATTGCTAATAATAACTTTAGAAATAAACTACCTCGCAGCAGAGCTGACGAGGTATTAAAACAAAGACAGTTGCTGACTGTGTATCTTTATATATTCTTTTTCTCGACCTTGACCCTTTACATACGCTTGTATTGTAGATTCATCTCCATGCTTACCTACTG
>DATKVT010000156.1 GCA_035529935.1 Williamwhitmania sp.
TGGCTACCCCCAGCGATTTTAGATCGCGCGATAGTGTTGCCTGCGTAAGTTCATAGCCCAGCTGCCGCAACTCCTCCAGCAGCTCATCCTGGTTGGTAATCTTCAAACTCGAAATGAGCTTTTTAATGTCCTGCTTACGACTACTCTTAGCCATGGGTGCATTTATTTTTATTGTAGTAGCAAGTTTATGCACGATTTTGGCGGAAAGCAAATATTGTATGATTTTTTTGGAAGGGGAGTAACCATTAGCCGATTTTAGAATCACTTTTTCTATCTAACTTCAGTTTAACCCCGCTATCGCGCATAGCCGTCAAGTTAATATTATAATAGATTGAATATGAGTTATATAATTAAATTGTACCCCATTCCTTTTGAGAACAGGGCTTGATTTCGTAATTTTGCTCATAACAAAGAACTTTAGATTACTAGTAATCAGCGAGATAATGTTTTAGTACTTTGTCTCGCTGTTTTTCTTAAATATACACATATACATTTGAATTACAATATATTAAGTATATTATTTGTTCGTAATTTAACTTATTCTTTTTCTTCTCCAGCCAATGCTTCTCTGATATCAGCGCGATGATGCTTGTGAATAGCTGCTGTATGGCCTGATCACCATTTTTCATAGCCTCCCGAAGTCTTGTGGTAGCGCTTTTCAACGTCTTGAAGCATTTATCAACGCTTAGTAGCTTCCCTCGTGCTTTGTAGAAATAGAATCGGGCGGGCATGATAGCTTGCCAATATATGGCTATCAGTATCAGCTTTGCATACAAAATGCTTAGCCAGCGGTAATACTTCATTCTCCCAATCTTGTGCACCCCAAAAGTGGATTTCCAGATTTTAAAGACCAGCTCAACCTGCCAGCGTACATGGTATAGGGCTACTATTGCCTGTGCCGGTATCGTTTCATTGGAAACATTGGTAATGATCAGGTTCAGCCTTGCACGATCGGCATAATCACTTGATGTTGTAAACCCCATGCGCTTGTTGTATTTATTGATTTTACTCATTCTTTGCGCAAAAACCTCATCCGGTACAGTCTCAATGACTAACCGAATGGGTAGTCTTGATTTGGCCCCGATACAAACCTTTTTCTCCATTTGCAATACTTTGTTTTTTTTCATCCACCGGTAAAGCTTATTAAAATCAAGGAGTTCATACTTGTTGTTTTTTACTTCATAGACCAACGGTTTTGTGTGCAGCTTTGATATAATGTAAGCTCCATTATCTATGAAGTTTCTTAGTACATCTATTGAAAAATAGCCCAAATCACGGATGACAAGGTCTTTTGGCTTTACGTTGTCCTTTGTATCCTGTGCATCCCTAGTATCTGGCCGGTTAGCCGGCGTAATGGTTAAATCATGGATTGACCCTGTTTTTAGGTCGTACTCGTACTGTATACAAGCTGCGGATTTAGACGAGACACCACCAAAACCAGGCATTGCTTGGGCATACTCTTCGGGTAAAACAAACTTTGTGCTATCCTTTACATAGATGCTGTTGAAGTGGCCAAACCATCCCTCATCAATCGGCTGGTCAATCACAAAACATAGCTGGCTCAGGATAGACTTAAGGTATAAGGCGGTCTTCTCTGTATACCGCTCGTGGAGGCCCTGCTTGGTAACATCAACGTTGAAATTTTGCTTCATCTCAACGCTAAGGCTGTTCAGGCTCTTGTTAGCATCGGAGGAGGCATTGAACAGTAAGCTGTCCAAGAACATTTTGGGGGTGATTTTAGATTCCCTGGATTTAAAGCCACTCTCTTCGGCTATCTTGTCAAGGTTCTCAGCTGAAAATATCTCTTGGAATTTCTCCGTTGAGGTATTGGATATACCCCCATTCTATTAAGAGAAAACGGTAATTCTATGCTAGTATTGTAAGTCGCTTAAATCAAACATGTTAAACCCTTAACTTGACGGCTATGCGCTATCGCGTGATCTTGGCAACGACTTCTTTAACTTCTTTAACTTCTTTAACTTCTTTAACTTCTCTAACTTCTCTAACTTCTCTAACTTCTTCTATCTCCAGTTTAACTTCATATTTTGAACCCTTACCTCGTTGAACAATAGTGGCAGTCTACTGTTTCTCTACAAAATTTATAACTATGAGTAAAGTAGCGCTTAAAACCGAGTGGAAGGGGAATATGAAATTTGAGTCCGATGTTTTTGGACATAAGGTTGTTGTTGATGCCGACCCTTCGGTGGGTGGTGAGGACAGCGGCCCACGACCCAAACCACTGATGCTGGTTGCCCTTGCAGGCTGCACAGGAATGGATGTGGTTTCTATTTTAAAGAAGATGAAGGTCGAATTCGAAGGCCTTAATATTCTTATTGAAGGGGAGCAAACGGAGGAACATCCCAAGCACTTTACTGAACTTAAGGTGATATACGAGTTTAAGGGAAAAGATTTGCCGCTCGAAAAGTTGGAGAAGGCCGTTAGCTTATCCGAAGATAGGTACTGTGGAGTGAATGCCATTTACAAAAAGGCTATCAAAATGAGCTACGAGATCAGAACTGTTGAATAGCTGCTGTTTGGAATTCTTGCATATATGAAAAGAGCGCGATGGTTAGTCGCGCTCTTCTATTATTATCCTAATGCGAAGCCGCCGCTTCGGGCAATTCGAATTTGTTTCCGGTCTCTTTCACCAGCTGCTTTAACCACCACTCCGGGTAGCCGGGCTGTTTAGGATTAGGTACAAAGCCATAGGGATTTTTCTCAAATACACCATCCTTCTCCTTTTTCACATTTCCGTCGATATACTTTACCAGCAGAAAGTGGAATAGGTCGTTCCATTGTGCAACGGTGCTGTTGGCGGTAGCAATGGAGAAGGTTGATACAAAATCTCTGGCTCTTTCAGGATTCTCACTGTATATTTTCAAAGCCGTTTTATCCACGTCGGGAATTAGCGCTGCATACTTGTCTTCCAGCTCCTTTTGAACCTTCTTCACATCCTGAACCATGAGGTCGTATCGCAGGTAGGTAAAGTTGGCTACCTTGTTGAATGTCCAGAAGGCTGAGGTTTCGGAGTAGGTGAGCATATCGCCGTTTCCTTGGGTATACGATTCTGGTGCCTTGCGAATTCCGGCGTAAATGGGTACGTATACGGTTGTGGCCGCGTCGTCAACGCCAATCCAGAATATACCTCCAATGGGGTCGGGCATCCAGCTGCGGAGCTGGGCAATAAACGAAAATGCTGTCTGCTGTGTGGCCGTAGCACGTTCGTTGAAGTACTCTTTTCCGTTAACCTTCCAGGTGAGGGGACGCCAGCGGTAGGGTAATCCAAAGGGGCCAGCACCGGGGTCCTTGCTCATGTCCAGCTCGGTGCCTTCCAAATGGTCGCGGTAGTTGGCCATCAGGTCTTGAGGTGTGAGCTTATGGTCGGGCTTTATATAGAGTGGCATTCTATGCTTTAGGTTTTCTCCCTTTGCATAGTCGAAGTAGCTCCACATATCCTTGTTCACATTCTTAAACATGCTCCAAACGCGAATTTCGCAGAAGCGAGCACCTTCAAAGGTCACCGGGTTGTAGGTGTCGGAGAAGCTAAACTCTTCATCCTTTCCTTTGTAAAGCCCTTTCTCCTTGGCAAAGCTGATTACATCGCTGGAGTAAACTACATTAACCTCTGGATTGAAAATCTTGTCGAGATTTTTGCTGGTGATTGATGTCTTGCCGTTTGCCAATGGGAAGGTGGTTATTCTGGCTTGGTTTGCATGGGCCGAAATGTATCCATCGGGAATGCGGATGGCTACCCACACTGCACCCTTGTTCTTATTGTATGCTTTGCCCGTTTTCTTGTCCGTTACCATTTGGGTTCCCTTGCCTATCATCTCAAATATCCAGGCTTCGTTGGCATCGCCTATCGAGAATGACTCCCCACTGCTGAAGTAGCCATACTTATCCACCAACTCGGCCATTACCTTTATGGCTTCTCTTGCAGTTTTTGCTCGTTGAAGCGCAAGGAACATGAGGCTGCCGTAGTCAATCATTCCGGTGGTGTCCTCTAAGCCAGAAACACCGCCGAATGTAGTTTCGCCAATGGCTACCTGATGCTCATTCATGAAGCCTATAACCGTATAGGTAAAGGCAGGTTGCGGAATCTCTCCCAAATACTTCATCGTTCCACGGTCGAAGATTTTATACATGGAGCCAGCTGGTTGGGGACCACCCGGTATGTAGTAAAGTTCCCCATACCGGATGTGGGAATCGGCGGCGTAGCTAATCATAACGGAGCCGTCAGCCGATGCCCCCTTGGTAATAATGTAGTTGGTACAAGCCGTAGAAGGGTTGTAAAAGCCCAGGGCTGCGACTAGTAACGTCAAAATGGATATCTTTTTCATGAAGGTTATTTCTTAGGTTTGATCAAATATAGCAAAAGCAATCATCGTAAGTTGATTCCTAAATTGGCAAGATCATCCAGTAATAGCAATTTTTATATTCCAAACTGAACTCCTGCTGCTAATCGTGGCAAATCGGGTAAGCTAGAATTTTTTAGCAAGTCGCTAAGACGGTAATGAGCGAACACGATAAACTTATTCCTTGCAATTCGTCCGGTGAGGCCATATTCATAGCGCTTCTGCATGGGGTCGAACTGACGGGTATATTTTAGCATCTCGTTGTTGCTAGTTTTGGTGTCTACGGCTCTAAAAACCGGTAGGAAATTCCAAGCGACATAGCCTCCAAGATCAACGTAGGTTCCCAAGAAGTTACCTCTTTTGGGTGTAAGGTTAAACCGGAAAAATGGGGAAAATCTAAACTCATTCTGGACAATGTTCTCCCTACCATGCACGAGACCATCGTACACCTTTAGCATGCCCGATTTGTTAAGCCGATTTCCTTGGAGATAGTAGGAGAGGTCGAACCCTGTATTGAAAAAGTTGGATACACGATAGCGGTAGCGGTATCCGAGATCAAAAAGCAGCGACTTACCAAAAATGGTATTGTCGCTATTAGCCCCAACCGGCGTAACAGCTCCAAATCCTATGAACCATTGACCATAATTTTTTAGGTTGGGCCCATGCGTTTTAACCTCGTAGGGTGCCATGGGATTGGAATCCTCCATTAGAATAGTTTGTGAATAGCCTGCCAGTGAAAATAGCAGGATTGCAAGCATCGATAATGTTTTTTTCATGGCAGCGGTCTATAGGTTTGCAGTAATTTCGTGATCAACGGGTTCCTTTGCGCCAAGTTCAAACGTAGCGTAATAGTTGAGATAGCGCACGTTGAGCTTATAGCCAATCTTAAAGGCGCTCTTTTTAAAGTTTAGTGCCTGTTCCTGATAAACTCTTGCGGCTCCATATTCGGCAAGAGTTCCATCTGGCTTTTCGATGCTGTAGAATAGGATTGAGGTATTGTAACCCGACAGGAGCTTAACCAGCCCGTAGGATATGTAAACCGAATAGTATTCGCCAGTTTCATAAAGTGAAAACGTTGAATTTACGCTGTCGTTGGCAGAATAAAGGAAGTATCCGGCTTGAGGGACTCCGTAGCCATGTGCATAGTCGAAGTAGGGGTAGAGGTCGGCCGATTTCTCAATTTCCTTTAACATCTCCATGGCAGTTTTGCCTTTGCTTGCCTGCCATGCACAGGCGGCAAAGCCTGCCACGAGTGGGGTTGCAAAGGAGGTGCCATAAGCAATCTCAACACCACCTTTGGGCTTAGCCACCACTGCTTCACCAAATGCAGAAACGTTGGGCTTCATTCTTCCATCGGCCGTTGGACCGTAGGATGAAAAATTAATATGAAGATGGGTTTCTGGCGATATTCCGCCTATGGAAAGTATGGAGTCAGCATCAGCCGGAGTGCCAATTACCTTCCAGTTGTTATCGCCATCGTTGCCGGCGGCGTTAATTACAAGCATTCCTTTTCTGGCGGCTAAGCTTGCTGCCTTCACAACGAAGCTTTTCTTTCCGTCCATATCCTTTGGGAAGTAACGGTTGAAGGTATAGCCAAGTGAGCTGCTAATAATATCTGCCCCATTTTTGTAAGCCCACTCCATTGCTGCCATCCAGTTTTCCTCTTCCGAAAATGGTTCACTGTTAACTTCGGTAATGGCAAGCAAAAACTCAGCCCCGGTGGCCAAACCCATTGCGGTGCCATCGTGGATGCCAGCAATGCATGAAAGCACATTGGTGCCATGGGAATTTCCACGGAATACATTTGAACGGTTTTTGGTGAAGTCCCAAGTGGCAATTATTCTGCCATCTTTTCGAATTTGCTCAAAGGCTGGATGGGTATCAACATTAGGAAAACCGGCATCGAATACGGCAATTCTAACACCTTTGCCATTTATGCTTGAGTCGCGGAAGTATCGTCCTCCCATGCGCTCTGTTTGGCGATAGAGGATGTCCCACAGGTGGTCGTTGCTCGCATCGCTACTCTTTTTTTGGATTACCCTTGTGGTTGTCCAAGCGCCGGAAATGGGTTTAACCTGCTTTACAAAGGGAAGATTTTCAATTCTCTTTATCTCATTTTTTGAGGCTGAAACTGCCACCGCATTGAGCCAGCGACTCTCTTTTCCCATATCGCTTGCAATGCCATTGACGGCAGCAATGTAGCTTTCGTTCAACGGGAAGTCGGTAGAGTCGGTAGGGGAGACATTCTCGGTAACTCTCCGTTCCAATGTCTTGGTGCAGAAGTAGTTTTCTGGATTAAAGGTTGTGCCGTGTTTGTCGGTAAATTGAACCCAATACCGCGGTTGCGCTACCATTAGGGCGGGAAGCCAAATTAAGAAAACTAAGGTGAATGCTATCCGTTTATGTTTAATCATCGGTGTAGATAGGTTAAGAGTTTAGTAGATTACTCAAGCTTAAACAAAGATATTTATAATTTTCTTTGTTTGGCTGCTGTTATAATTTTCGGGGATTGAGGAAATTTTCGAGCTAAATATTGACGACGTGGCCCAATTCAGATGTCTTTAGTTCTTCAGGAATTACTAGGATTATCTCCTTCTTGAGCGCATCAAGTAGCCGTTGCTTTACAAACTCCCGATGGCTTACTAGGCTTACCTCCCTCATAGGAATTGGTGACTCAAATGGCCGAACGTGCTCTATTTGATCAACGGTAAGGTTTTTTGTTGCCAACTCGGGAATAATGGTAATACCTCCGCTACTTTCGATAATGCGCATGAGGGTTTCAATGCTTCCAGCCTCATACTCAAGATTAATCCCTGTATCGGAGTTGCGCTTTAACTCACAAAGCCTCATTATTTGAGAACGAAAGCAGTGCCCTTCTTCTAAAAGCCATAGGTGATTTGGGTCGATGTCGGTTGGAAGAATGTAGGATTTGTCGAAGGCTGACTCCTCGGAGGAGACATAGGCAAAAAATTTCTCATAGAAGAGTGGATACTCCTTAATCTTGCTGTCCAGTAATGGCGTTACAAGTAGGCCTGCATCCAACTTGCCTGATTTAAGGTCCTCTACAATGGTTTCCGTAACCATCTCTGTAATCTTCACCCTCACTTGAGGAAAATGTTTTCTGAAGTTGTCGAGAAAGAGGGGGAGGAGATATGGTGCAAGCGTCGGGATAATCCCAATCTTGAGCGAACCACTAACCAGCCCTTTTTCACCATTGGCAATTTCTTTAAGCTCCTTAATTTCGACGAGAGCCCGACGTGCTTGTGCAATTATTAGGATTCCAACTTGGGTTGGAACTACTGGCTGCTTGCTGCGATCGAAAATCTTTACCTCAAGCTCCTCTTCCAACTTTTGCACCATCATGCTCATGGTGGGTTGAGTTACAAAGCAAGCCTCTGCTGCTTTAGCAAAATGCCTATGGGTATCAATTGCAATTATGTATTCTAGCTGCTGAATGTTCATAAAGCTTAAATAATGTAACAAATGTGCTTGTAAATATATGGCTGTAAGACGATATAAACAATATCTATAATGATATAAAAAAAATCAGTTTGACAAATGAGTTTTAACGTTGTAACTTTGCAATACCAAAAAAATAATAGTAAAACATTTAAATTGAGAACTATGAGTATGAAGACATCAACAATTAGGCTTTACAATTCTCAATAGAAGATGATTTGGATATACTCCTTGTTTTTTGGACGATAGCTATTCTCACCTTATTATAAACAGTTAATTAATTTATTTATGGAAAATCAAGAAGTTTACAGTATGCCACGAATTGGCGACATGGCTCCCGATTTTACGGCAACCACAACAAAAGGGGTAATTAAATTATCCGATTATGCAAAGGATAAATGGATTGTGCTCTTTTCGCACCCTGCTGATTTTACGCCTGTGTGCACAACCGAAATGAGTGGCTTTGCAG
>DATKVT010000157.1 GCA_035529935.1 Williamwhitmania sp.
ACTTCTGGTATCCGCTGGGGTCGGTGAAGGCGAGGGGGTTGTTGCCGCAGTAGCTGTAGCCGTTGTAGTCCTGTGAGTTCAGCGGGTTGCCCACCAGCGGGTCCACGCTCAGGAAGCGGCCCACCACGGGGTCGTACACCCTACCATTCATGTTAATAAGCCCCAGCTTGTCGTAGTGCTCGTGGAAGGTGTAGCCGCGGTTAATCAGGTAGGTGGAGGGGTCGGGTAGGCTATCGTAGGTCCAGTCGCCGGGGTTGCGGCGGCGACCCCAGGCGTCGTAGCTCATCTCCTGCTCTCTTACCCCGCTGGTGTTGGAGATGGCCACTACGGAGCCGAGGTAGTCGGTGTGGAGGTAGTGCAGAGTGGTGGTGGTTCCGTCGGTAATGCTCACCGCCACCACGCCGTAGGGCGAGCTCACGTAGCAGTAGTGCTTTTCGCCTCCTCCGGGCTTCACCACCTTCTCGTAGTCGCCCACCAGGTAGCGGGTCTCCGCGAGCGTCCCCCCGCTATAGGTTTGCTCCTCCACCCGCTGCAGGTCGGTGCCGTAGCTCAGCACCAGCGAGTCCTGCCGCGTGCCCACGGCAATGGTTACCGGCTGGCTATAGGAGCTGTAGGTCACCTTTTGAGGGGTGGTAGGCAGGGCACTACCAGAGGCAGGGTCAATTTCGGTAACGGCATTGGGCAGCAGCGACTGGTAGCTGTAGCTGCCGGCGTCGGATTTCCGGGCAATGTTGCCGTTGTCAAGGTAGCTCAGGGAGCTTGCTCTAAAGGTGGCGCCGGAGCCGGGGCTTATAGAGGTAAGCCTGTTCTGGACATCATAGGTAAAGGTTTCTTTTAAGCCCGACCGTAGATTATCTGTTCTACACTCCATATTACCGGTAGCACCATTCACAACGTAGCTCTGGGAGAAGATGTTTCCATCGGTGATGGAGGCAATGTGGTGGTTGTTATCGTAGGTATACTTGGTGGTAACGCCGTTGCCCAGCAGGTAATCCACCGGCTGGCCCAGCGCCGTCTCGGTGCCCCGAGTCCAGATGGCCTTGCCGCCGCTGATAATGGAGGAGGTAAAGCTGTTCCCGTCGTAGGTGTAGCTCACCGTAAAGTTGTTGGGGTAGGTGAGCGTTAATACTCGCCCGCTGCCGTCATAGGTAATATCGTGAGTAAAGGTTTGCCCGTCTATTTCGTCCTCTACGCTGGTAAGGCGGCCATAGTTACCTATATCATAGTTAAATGTACGCGTTTGGATACCAAAGGAGACGTTATCTAATGCACCCTTCACTTGGGAGTCGTAATGGTAGGTCATGTTACCCTCCGGAAGCGACTTAGAGGTCACCCGCCCCATGGCATCGTAGGTGATGGTGGTGGTTTTGCCCCGCGCGTCGGTTACCGAGGTGGGCTGGCCCCAGGCGTTGGTGGTCACTGTGGAGGTACCGGAGTTGGAGTTCGTCACCGTACGAGTGCTCGTTTGGTAGTTGTACACATAGTGGTTGTTAACTCCTCCATTGGTGGTAACATCTATGGGTTGGCCAAGCCCGTTGTAGGTATAATTCACCTTGCCATCGGTACCATCTACAGATGCGGGAAGCCCCAGCTCGTTGTAGGTCACCGCAACGGAGTGATTGCTGTGTATTTCCATCTCAGTTACCTTGCTGCTACCGTTGCCGTAGGTGTAGCTGTAGCTCTTTCCAGGTAGGGTTTTGCTGGCTACGCGGCCGTAGCTGTCGTAGGTGTAGAAAACCACTTTCGAAGAGGGTGAGGTAAATCCCGGAAGGCTCTGGTTTTCCAGCTCCCCCTGCGCGTTGTAGGTGCTGCGCACCACCACCGTTTTGCCGCCGGGGGCAGGCCTATTCTGCTGGATGGTTCGGCCGTAGAGGTCGTGATATTCCTCCGTGGTGCCGCTGCCGGTTCGGCTGGTTGTTACCTTCCACACGGCGTTGGGAACCTCGCCTACCGCCCAGCTGTAGGCAATAGTGATGGCTTGTTTATCGGGCGGGGTAATAGAGGTGGGACGTCCCAGCGCGTCGTAGGCATTGTAGATGGTTTTAAAGCCGTTAATATCGGTATAATCGATCACCGTTCCGGTGAGGGTGTTTACGGGGCTGAGGTCGGCCTGCCCCAGCGCGTTGGTGGTGCTGGTCACGAAGCGCCCGCTGCCCTCGTAGGTGAAGGTGGTGGTACCCCGGCCGGTGGCCGCTACGCTGGCCACGTTCCCGAAGGCGCCGTAGGTAAAGGTTTTGGTCAGGGCGGCATCCGTTCCAACATCCGTTGTATGGGTGTGCACCTTCCAGCTGGGGGTATTGTATGTGATGCTGGTGGTGGCGCTGCGGGTGGTGCTACCGCCCTTTCGGTAGGAGGTAACCATGCTGCTGGGGAAGCAGGGCACCACGGGGCCGGCAAAGCCGGAGTAGGTGGTCTCCACCGCAAAATCGCCGCTCGTGCGGGTCTCGTCGGTGAGGTTGCCGTTGCTGTCGTATCTGCTGCTGATGGTGGTGGAAACCCCCTTGAGTTGATCGGTGCTCACCACGTTGGAGGGGTAGCAGAGGTAGCGGCCAGCCGAGAGGTTGATGTAGCTGTTGGTGTAGGTCTCCGTGAGCGTGGGGCCACCATTCACATCCACAGTTCTCGCCTTCAGCAGCGGGTCGTAATGGGGACTCTGGAACTCGTAGGTTTGGGTGGTGTGGGTTCCGGTGGCGTGGTCGGTCTGCTCAAACGTCTGAAATCCGAGGTAGCCCAGCCCGGTTAACTGCACGCGGGGACTGCCGTAGGCAAAGGTGCTGCTCTTGGTTCCACCCACGCCATCGGGCACGGTTACGCTCGATACCAAGTAGTGCGGTGCCGAAAAGTTCTCCAGCGGGTAGGTGGTGTTGAAGGTTCGGGAGCAGAGGGTGCCATCGGTGGAGCGGCCGTAACTCACGTTGTAGTATAGCCCATCACCCCGCTGGAAGGAGGTGATCTTGGGCTGCAGGTTGGTCTGGCTCATCTTAATCACGTTCATCTTGGTGCCGGTAAAGTAGAGCAGCTCGGTCACCCCATCACCGTCAAAATCAGTAAGGTTGCTGGGGTCGAAGTATATGGTTCCAGGGGTTACGTTCATCTCGATCAAGTTTCCATCCTTGGGAGAAAAAAAGGTCAACTTGGTGGCCGTAATTCCATCCTGAAAAACGATGTCGTCGGCCCCATCCCCGTCGAAATCGGCCACATAGGCGGCCGCAAAGGTGGGGCTTAGCACCACATCCACCAGCAGGCTTCCGCTAAACCCCACACCGTTGGAGAGCGCGATTTTAAAGAGGTTAGATTTGCTGTCAAAGTAGAGCAGGTCGCACAGCCCATCGCCGTTGAAGTCCCCAGGGGTAAATTTACTAGCCCCCATAGGTAGCGTAGTATTCATGGGCAGGGTAGTAACGCTGCCACCAGTGCAAGTATAAATCGCAAACCCAAGGCGCATGGTCACAAAGATATCGCTGACCCCATCGCCGTTGAAGTCGCGCAGGGTGTAGGTTGATTTTCCAGCGGAGATCAACTTGGTGCTGAACAGCGAATCAAAGCTGTTGAATAGCCAGTAGTTGAGCTTTCCGGTGCTGTCGTACCAAACCATGTCGGCCTTGCCGTCGCCGTTAATGTCACCAAGCTGCATGGGGGTGGCGCTGCTGTAGCCCGTGAGCACCAAATCGCCCTTGGAAATAAATCCACTCCCGGTGTTCTGGTAGATGCGGGTCTTGAGCACCGTGCCGTCGAGGTAGTCCTCCACCAAATCGGCACGCCCATCCCCATCCAAATCAGGGGTGTAGAGGTGCACCATGCCCGGCATGATGGTGGCGGTGCTGCTCAACAGCTCAAAGTCGCTGCCCACCATCCGGTAGAAATTCACCGTTGTACCGCTGGCCTTGGCCACCTCCACCGTTCCATCACCCTCGAAGTCGCCGTAGTAGGGCACTCCTCCGGCGGGTAAGCTTGTAACGGTAGTGGAGGTGTCGCTGCTGGTGTTTTCCCATGCAAAGCTGGTGACCGGCAGCTGGCTGCCGTCGCTGAGCTTCAGGGTAACACCCGTCAGCCTAGCTAAGATAGTGCCAGCGTCATCGTAGCTGAGGGTGTAGCTCTTCTGCACGCTGCTCCCCACGCTTACCGTAATGGCGGTGAGCGTTTTGGCCTGTGGTTTGATGTAGGCCCCTCCACCAAGGTAAACGGCTGGAGGGAAGGTAAGGCTGCTGTAGGTAAATGTCACGGTGATGCCGTCGGAGGCGGTGCTGGTGTTCTTGGAGTAGGTAATTTTGGTGGGAACAATCTCGCTATTCGCGGTGGTGTAGTCTATGAGGTAGTAGTTGCCGTCGGTATCGGTCACCTTACGTAGCCACCACTGGTAGGGGGCTGCCGCACCCGTTGGCGTAAAGCGGGAGGTGGCATCGCTGCCGTACTCCCACACGCTGCCGTCCTTCTGCGTTACCCGAAACCACACGGTGCCGTTGTCGAGCACCGTTTCTATTTTGGCAAACGTTTCGCGCTCCTGCCCGTAAACGGTGCTGCTGGCTAGGTAGGCTCCGCTGAGGGCCACCAGCCGGTTCCCGCCGAGCACCAGCCTATCCTGGGCGGTGAAGGTGAGGGGCGTTATGTTGCCGTCGTGGGCCATATCCTGCCCCACCCGGGTAATGGCCGAAAGGCCGTAGAGGCTCCAGCCCCTGCCGGCAAGCCCTACCCCGCTGGCGCTGCTGTAGGAAAGCGATAGGTGGGGGGTAAGCCCTCCTGCTCCTGCAGGAAGATCGATGGGTATCTGGTAGGTGGCAGCACCGGTGGGTTGAACAGAAAAGGCTCCGGGAATGGTGCCAACAAGGCCAGTTGGGGTTTGCGCATTCATAACGCCCGCTGTAAGGAGTAAAGCAGCGGCTAAGATACTGCTAATTTTGGTCATTGGTTGAGTGGTTTTGGACTTAACTTAATAGGCTTTGGAAAATAGCTGGTAGCGAATTAAGGCTACTGCTTTACTACCTGCATATCAACGGTTGCTCCGCTCTTGCTAAGCTTTACAATGTAAATACCCGCGGGTTTGGTCGAAAAATCGAGGTCCAGCTGGCTGGTGGCCGAGCGGCCCTGCATTACGAGCTGGCCGCCGCTGCTGTAAACAGCGTATGTAATAACATCCCCATCGGTGAAGTTGGGGTAGTCAACGGTAACCAACCCCTGGGTAGGGTTGGGAAATACCCTTAAGTCTTTAAAGGAAATAGGCACAAGGGGCTCCTTGCCGGTGGTGTCAGTGGCGGCTCCCGGAGCTTGGGGTACCTTGAGGGTGATCAGCAGGCGCTCCACCCGGTTGCCCGAGGCGTCGTAGGTGAACCCAATGTTTTGGCCGCTGGCGCTAGCGGCAGCGGTGGTAAGAAGAGCAAAAAGGCAAGCGTAGGTAAAGGTTTTCATACATCATTTGGTTGAGTTGTAGAACAAATATATTTCATTTATCAATTAGTTGTATCGTTTCGTCACAAACTAACATAAATATTTTTTTAATCCAATACAACAATTAATAAAATCAAGGGATCGTTGCCCAAAGAAAAATTTGGCAATGCGGCTCTTAGAGAATGTGTCAATACGACGCTGTAATACGCCAATGAAAATGCAACGGCTAGTCCCGCGAGGGACGACAGTATGGTGGCAGATTAGTGTTCAAAGTAGTTCCAGTGCCGAAGGCGCGGCAGGGCAATCCGCCAGAATGAAATGATTTGGAAACTGCGACACCGTTTATCGCATCTGTATAAACGAAACGCACCAAGCTACCCCACCGCGCTTTTCGCAATCCCCACAAGGGCTAAAGCCCTACCCGTTCTCTTCAGCATTTCATTTTTCCCCGGCCTAAAGGCGCGGGGAAATTACAGTAATGTTAGGCATGATGTGAACTGGAGGTATCCAACACATACCCAATAGCCAGAGAGCAATTTCCCCGCCATTTATGGCGGGGATGAGGTAAACCCATGCAAACTGGAGGGCTTTAGCCCTTTTCCTACCAACGCATTTGAACCAAATAAAGTAAAAGCGGCCCCAAACCATATTCAATGAACTCATATTTTTTGTAAATTGGCCTTATCGCATATGTATTCACACGTAACGGTTAATTCTTTAAACATTACCATATGCCTTACACTACCCTATACGTTCATGTAGTTTGGACCACAAAAGACAAACAGCCTTTGCTGGCAAAAACTATTCGGCAACAGCTATTCGCTCACATTCGTGAGAATGCTGCATCAAAAAATATTGTCATAGCAGCAATTGGGGGCCACCTCGACCATGCTCATTGCCTTATCTCACTAGAGCCAACCCAAACATTGGCCAATGTTATGAATCTAATCAAAGGCGAGTCCTCGTTTTGGATTAACAAAAATCACCTGCTACCGCAAAAGTTTGAATGGCAAGACGACTACTTTGGAATAACCGTAAGCCCTTCCGTATTTGAAAACGTCAGGAACTATATTCTTAACCAAGAAAGACACCACCAAAAAAAGACGTTTTCGCAGGAGTACGATGAGTTTATAGATGCCTGTGGTAAAAATAATTAAAGGGCTAAAGCCCTGCTCATTTCTTTTGGCTCCCATTTACCTCCAGCCTAAAGGCACGGAAAAATTACCAACAAACAAGCCAGGTGCCTTGTGTAAACGTGCGAAAATCAGCCACAACTAAGTTCTGTGGCTACAGAACAATTTTTTGCCAATAAAAAAAGAGGCCCCCTGCTTGGGTGACCTCTTTATCAATAGTTGTATTTAAGTATTATCTAATAATTTGAATCTTTTTGGTGGTAACACCTTGGGAGGTTACAATGCGCAAGAAGTAGATGCCGTTGCTCAAAGCCGTAGTATTTACGGTTGCCTCGTAGCCCTTAGCTTCTGACTGAGTGAGTACCTTGCCATTAACGTTAACCACTGCAATTTGAATAATGGCAGCACTTGTTTTCACGTGCACTACGTCAATAGCAGGGTTGGGATAAACGCTCAGCACATCATCTTTTACTCCATTTATACCAGAAGTTACCGTGAACTCAACCGTGTAGGTAAGCTGGGTGATACCGTCTTCAGCAGTCACAACCACCGTGGTTGTTCCTGGTAGAGCAGAAGCATTGGTGATAACCGTGGAGGCATGTGCATAGCTGGTGGTTGCCCCAACAGCAGGCACTACCGTAGTTCCATGAAGTAGGTCAACGGTGTAGGTCAGCGTTGCCGCATCGAACCCTTCAACGGTAGCGCCATCAACGGTTAAATCGGATAGCGTAGCATCGGTGGATGGTGGGGCAATGGTAAAGTTAACCGTGTAGGTGAGCTGGGTAACTCCATCATTCGCAGTAACAACAACATTGGTTGCACCCGGAAGCGCAGCACCATTGGTGATGCTCGTTACAGCTCTGGTATCGTACGTTGTTGTAGTAACATCGGGGAAAACGGTAGTTCCGTATGGCAACACAACATCGTAGGAGTAGGTTGCCGGATCAAATCCTGCCACGGTTGCTCCATCAACGCTCAGATCGGTTAATGTAGCATCGGTCATTGCAGCTACGCTAAAGTTGATGGTATAGGTCAACTGAGTAGTACCGTCGGCTGCTGTAACTTCAACGGTGGTTGCCCCCGGTAATGCTGCAACATTGGTGATTACCTTTGTTGCATAGGCATCGGTCGTGGTAGCGGTGACCATTGGAGCCGATGAGGATCCTGAATGCAGCACGACATTATAGGTAAACGTTGAGGGGTCGAAGCCAACAACGGTCGCTCCTTTTACCGTTAAATTGGATAGGGTAGCATCGCTATTTTCCGCTACGGTAAAATTGATTGTATAGGTTTTCGAGGGACCTTCTGGTGCCGTAACAACAACGGTGGAGATACCCGGAACGGCCGAGGCATTGGTAATAACCTTTGTTGCCTGAGCGTAAACAGGAGTAGCGGTTACAGCAGGAACGGTAACGGTTCCAGATGGTAGCAAAACATTGTAGGTATACTTACCGGGCGAGAAGTTCGGAACGGTAATTCCACCTACCTTTAAATCTAACAAATTTGCATCCCAAATAGGCAAGGCCATTGCAAGTATCTGACCAGCGTATGGAGTAGTTCCCACTAACGTGGCTGCCCCGGTGGTTAGGTTAATCGCATAGCTACCCTGCATTGCTCCCGATGCTTGGAAATACATAACATCGTTATAGAAATCCCATGCCATTGGTTGGAAATTGGATGATACAACTCCACCCAAATCGCCTATCAGGGTCATTTCGGCAGTTGCTTTGTTCACCGAGTAGAAAAGACCATCTAACCCCGGCCTGTGCTCAATTGAATAGAGATTCCCATCCTTATCAAAGGCGTATTGGGAAAAGGTACCTGTTTGTGGGGAGGTTGCAACCAGCTTCCCAAGACCGGTGGTTGGGTTAATTGAATAGAGCCCAACGCTAAAATTAGGATAGCCGCCTGTAAGGGTTGTAGTGTATACTTTACCAGTGGTTGGGTCACAAACTAAGCTGACAAAGTAGTTGGCGGATATTCCGGTTGAACCAATCAGCGTAAAGGAACCATCGCTGGTATTCACTTTACCAAATTTACCATCATAGGTAATTGCAAGCAACAGGCTATCCTTCCATGCAAGGCTTTGAATTTGGGAAGAAGAGCGACCTATTTCTGTAAATGTGTCAAAGGGGACATTCAGTGTGCCGTTTACACTACCTGAATTAAATGTTGAAACGTATGCTATTCTGGCATCAATAACCCTACACTCCTGGCTCATTGTATTATTGCTCTCGACCTCATCTCCGGCCAAGGTAACCGTTGCCGTTAGCGTATGGGTTCCATCTGCTGGGGTCCAGTCGGGGAATGTAACCTTATAGGTTGCACCAATGGCTATAGTAGAAGAAATATCCACGGTTTGGTTGTAGGAGCCTCCGTCGGAGAGAGAAACCGAATAGGCTGATTCTAGGTAGTTACCGGTGTTTTTTACGGTAACCACAGGTGCTATAGTCGATCCACGCTCAACCGCATTGGGAAGAGCGCTTACCGCTAGGTCGTGCACTGCCTTTGATGCCACAACGGTTAGGGTATCGCTATCGTTACTGGCAACCTCATCGCCCGCCAGGGTAACTGTTGCCGTTAAAGTGTAGCTCCCTTCGGTTGGGGTCCAATCAGGGAAAGCAACATTGTAAATGTCACCGACAGCAATTGGAGTGGTTACATCAACCGTTTCGGAATAAGCACCACCGTCGGAAAGCAAAACCGAATAGGTTGATTCAGGGTAATCACCAGTATTTTTAATGGAAACTACAAGTGAAACAAGGCTGTCGCTAAATACCTTCGATGGAACATTATTAATAGAGAAAGCCGCTAAGTCGTGCTTTGCAGCCGATGCGGTAACAGCTAAAGACATGGTGTCGTTGCTTACATCCATATCACCAGCCAAGGTAACCGTGGCTGTTAACGTATGGCTGCCCTCTGCTGGAGCCCAGTCGGGGAAGGTGACGTAATAGCCAGCTCCACTGGCAATTAAATCGGTAACATTTACCGTTTCAGAATAGCCTCCTCCATCGGAGAGCAAAACCGAATAGGCTGATTCGGAATAATTACCAGTATTAATAATGGTAACCACCGGCGAAACTAGACTATCGCTAAGAACTTTCTGTGGAACATTGATAGCGCCAATGGCAAGGTCGTGCTTTGCATTTGATGCCGTAACGATTAGGGTTTTGCTATTGTTGCTACCATTAACATCGCTTGCCAATGTTACAGTTGCCTTTAAGGTATGGCTCCCTTCTGCTGGAGTCCAATCTGGGAAGGTGGCAACATATAGTGAGCCAACGAGGAGTGCTGAATCGGTAACATTCACTGTTTCAGAATAGGTACCCCCGTCAGACAGCAAAATCGAATATTCTGATTCATCATAATTGCCATAATTAGCAATGCTAACTTTAGGCGAAATAGTGCTATCGCTTAGCACAAATTGAGGAATATTGATTGTGTACACACCAAGATCATGCTGAGCTGGTGTAGCAACAACTGTAAGGCTTTTAGTGTTGTTAGCTACTGTAGTATCTTCTGCTAAAGTAACGGTTGCTGTTAAAGTATAGGTTCCATCGCCTGGAGTCCAGTCTGGAAAGGCAACATTATAGGTTGCACCAACATTAACTGCATCCGTAACATCTACGGTGTGAGTGTAACCGGCATTATCTGTCAAAGTAACAGCGTAAGTTGATTCGTTGTAATCGCCAACATTTCCAATGGAAACAAAGGGTTTAACAATGCTGTCACTTAGTGTTGAGGTTGGTGCACTAATTGCATTCACAGCAAGGTCATGCTTGGCTGGCACTGCAGTAACAGTAAGGGCTTTGCTGTCGTTCGCTGCATTTAAATCACCGGCTAGGGTAATGGTTGCCGTTAAGGTATGTACTCCTGCAGTGGGAGTCCAATCTGGGAAGGTCACGCTATAGGATGATGCCGGAGAAATAGCAGTAGTTACATTTACCGTTTCGTTATAGGTATCCCCATCCGAAAGCGAAACGTCGTAAGCGGATTCTGTGGAGTAACCTTTGTTTAAAATGGTAACTACCGGTGAAACGATACTATCGCTGAATACTTTTGCCGGTACTATAATTGAACTTACAGCAAGGTCGTGTGCGTCTGGTTCAAATATGTTAATGTCGTCAATGGCCCACCACCAGCCCCAGGTTCCCTGAAAGTGCCACTTGATTTTTACCTGCGACTGGCCAGCAGCAACAGCTGAAATATCATACTGTGCAAGCGCTGCGTTGGCAGTGGAGGAGGTCCAGGTATTTAGCAAAGTCCAAGTTGCACCGTTGTCGCCGCTCACCGAAACTTGACCGGTTTGGCCACTAATTGCTTTATAGTAATGCTCAAAGGTAAGGGTTACTGCTGTTAGCGTGGAGCAGTCAATGGCGGGGGTAATTAGGTCGGCATTCTCCGTAATGCCGGAACCATAGAGATCGCTATCAAAAATGGCAAATCCGGTAGCGCCGGTGGTGGAGTTTAGGGTTCTGCCACCGGGGTTGTTGAACTGCCAGACCCCATTACCGTTGTTGTCCACATTAGACCAACCGCTAGGTAGGCTACCGCTGCTAAAGGTTTCAGAAAGAACCGAGCCTCGCGTGGCGAGATGGTTATTCTGCTTAATAATTTTATCTTCCTCCGCAACCTTCAGGGGGGTAATTGCTCTCTGAGGGGGGGATATAATAGTGGCCGCTGGACCACTGGATACTGTTGTCTTTTGGTCAAGAGTCAGCACCTGCGCATTTAAGCTAAATGCAGCAAGCAACGCCATTGACATTGTAAAGGTAAATTTTCTCATTTTTTAAGATTAAGTTAATAACTTGATTTAATGCGGAATACTATTTCTCAATGCTCCTACGAGCGTAGATGCATATTTAAAAAATGATAAACAAGGTATTTGCGCGGCAGGTGATTTTCATGCTAAAATGCAAGTGAAAATCAGATACTCAAAGGTATCCATTTTAGATGGATACCGAGATGTTTTTTTTATGGGCAGAATACTTACGAGCAGATGTTGAGGTAATTTAAGAATTCGTCAAGGAAACGCTCTTGCATTTTCAGAATTAAGCGCTTAAATGTGTCGAATGATTTCGATAGTTAACTGAAATTATAACGGTAATGGCTTTTCTGCGTTGCTGTCCATTATTCTCAAAGGGATATTATACAATTGAGTATTTGCAATGTCTTACCCCTCTTGTGCAAGATATTCTTGATTTGTTTCAACCAAGAGTAGCCAAGCCAATGATTTCAGTAAATTGTGTATCGGGTTAACGACAAATACCTCTTTGCCATTTAATGTTGGAAGAAATTTGTTGGTGGCAAACAGATTTGGAAAATTAGCCATCTAACGGTTACAGCCTATAACTTTCAATCGAAAGAAGTAGCCGGAAAATATGTACATGTGTACCAACGATTATTCGTTTCTTTAAACTCTTCCCAAAAAAATCCACGCCGCTTCAAATGATTTGTTATTTTTGTTGCTAGTGGGAGCAGAATATGGCTGTGCTGTTTTACAACATTGGAAAGAGGCTTTTCTCCTGTTACCTTTGCTCCCCTTACATTTTGGTAGGTATTAGTAACTTTTATATAATTATCAAAAATCCGATTTATGGGAAATATCTTTAGCTCGTCCATCGGGAAAAAGTTGGTAATGAGTATTTCCGGCCTTTTCCTTCTCCTGTTTCTGGCGTTGCATCTCACCATAAACCTGCTGCTGCTGGTTGGGCCCGATGCATTTAACATAGCCGCAAACTTTATGGGAACCAACCCCATTATCAAGATCATGGAGCCACTCCTAGGTCTAGGGTTTGTAATTCACATTACCTATGCAACCATTATAACGCTAAGGAACCAGACCGCTCGTCCTCAGGGTTACAAGACTGTTGACCAGAGCCAAGCCAGTTCTTGGCAAAGTCGTAACATGTACGTGCTAGGACTCATTGTATTTACGTTTTTGGTAATTCACATCTCCAACTTCTTCTGGCAGCTGAAGTTCGGTGCCGTGCCTACAGTTACTGTCGATGGCGTTGAAATGCACAATACTTATCTGCTAGTTTCTTCGCTTTTTACTACGGTATGGTGGATCAACCCGCTTTACATTATTGGTGCATTGGCCTTGGGATACCACCTGTCGCACGGCTTTTGGTCGGCATTCCAAACCATTGGCTGGAACAACAGCGTTTGGATTAAGCGGTTGAAGGTGGTTTCCTACCTATATGCCATTGTGATTGCCGGTGGTTTTAGCGTAATAAGCCTCTACTTCTGGCTGCTAGCCTAGTTGGTAACGCGAAGTTGAATAAGAAAAAATTTTTGTCATGAGTATACTCGATTCTAAATCTCCATCAGGTCCGTTGGCCGAAAAGTGGACCAAGCATAAGGCCAATATTAACGTAGTTAGCCCTGCAAACAAGCGCAAGCTCGACATTGTGGTTATCGGAACTGGTCTTGCCGGAGCTTCGGCTGCCGCCTCCCTCGCCGAGCTGGGCTATAACGTAAAGGTGTTCTGCATTCAGGATAGCCCTCGCCGTGCACACTCCATAGCTGCGCAGGGAGGTATCAACGCAGCCAAGAATTATCAAAATGATAACGACAGCATCTACCGCCTCTTCTATGACACCGTAAAGGGGGGCGACTACCGCTCACGCGAGGCGAACGTTTACCGGTTGGCCGAAGTTAGCGGCTCTATTATAGACCAGTGCGTGGCACAGGGTGTCCCCTTTGCCCGCGAGTATGGCGGATTGCTCGACAATCGCTCCTTTGGCGGCGTGCTCGTTAGCCGCACATTCTACGCCCGTGGACAAACCGGTCAGCAGCTGCTGCTAGGCGCCTACGCTGCGCTCAACAAAAATATTGGGGCAGGCAAGGTGCAGAGCTTTGTTCGTCGCGAAATGCTCGACGTTATTGTAATCGACGGGAAGGCTCGCGGGGTAATTGTTCGCAATCTCGTTACCGGCGAAATTGAGCGCTACGGAGCGCACGCCGTGGTGCTGGCCACCGGGGGCTACGGAAATGTATTCTTCCTCTCCACCAACGCCATGAACTCCAACGGCTCTGCCGCTTGGACTGCATACCGGAAGGGTGCCTTCTTTTCTAACCCAGCCTTTACCCAGATTCACCCCACCTGCATACCCGTTCACGGCGACCAGCAGAGCAAGCTTACCCTTATGAGCGAGAGCTTGCGCAACGATGGTCGCATTTGGGTTCCCAAGAAGATGGAGGATGTGATGAAGCTGCGCAAGAAGCAGATTAAACCCATCGATATTCCGGAAGAGGATCGGGACTACTACCTCGAGCGTCGCTACCCGGCTTACGGAAATCTTGTTCCCCGCGACGTGGCTTCACGAGCCGCCAAGGAGCGCTGCGATGCAGGCTTTGGTGTGAACGAAACAGGGTTGGCCGTGTTTCTCGACTTTGCCACCGCCATTAAGCGGCTCGGCAAGCATGTTATAGAGGAGCGCTACGGCAACCTCTTCCAGATGTATGAGAAGATTGTGGACGAGAATCCATACGAAACACCCATGATGATTTACCCGGCCATCCACTACACCATGGGCGGTCTCTGGGTTGACTATAATTTGATGACCAACATCCCTGGTCTGTATGCCATTGGCGAGTGCAACTTCTCCGACCACGGTGCAAACCGGCTTGGTGCTTCGGCGCTTATGCAGGGCTTAGCCGACGGTTACTTTGTGCTGCCCTACACCATTGGCGACTATCTGGCAAACGAGATCATGACGCCAAAAATTTCGACCGACCATCCGGAGTTCGAAAAGGCTGAGAAGGCGCACAAGGAGCTCATCAACAAAATTATGAGCATTAAGGGTAAGCGCACGGTTGACTCCTTCCATAAGGCCTTGGGCACTATTATGTGGGACAACGTGGGTATGGCCCGTAATGCTGAAGGACTTAAAAAGGCCATTGAGGAGATAAAGGCACTGAAGGCCGAATTCTGGAAGGATGTGCTGGTTCCCGGTGAGGCTAACGATCTCAATCAGGAGCTGGAAAAGGCACTTCGTCTTGCCGACTACTTTGAGCTGGGCGACCTGTTGGCCCGCGATGCTCTCAATAGGAATGAATCCTGCGGTGGGCACTTCCGTGAAGAGAGTGCAACTGAGGAGGGCGAAGCAAAGCGCGATGATGAGAACTACGCCTATGTTGCTGCTTGGGAGTATAAGGGCGATGCCGAACCCCAGCTGCACAAGGAGGACCTTAAGTTCGAATTCATTGAGCTCAAACAGCGCAGCTATAAGTAGTGGTTTTTATTGTTGTTTAGAAAAATTTTTGGCCATGAAGTTTACACTCAAAATATGGCGTCAGAAGGATGCCAAAAGCAAGGGTAGGTTCGAAACCTACAACATCGATGAAATATCGGCGGACACCTCTTTTTTGGAGATGATCGATATTCTCAACGACAAGCTAATAGTGGATGGTAAAGTGCCTGTTGCATTCGACCACGACTGCCGCGAGGGAATTTGCGGAATGTGCTCCATGCACATCAACGGCAGGGCACATGGTCCCGACGATGACGTTACCACCTGTCAGCTGCACATGCGCAAGTTTAGGGATGGCGAGACTATTACCGTTGAGCCATGGCGCAGCGCGGCATTTCCCATTATCAAGGATTTGATTGTGGATCGCGGTGCCTTCGACAAAATTCTACAGGCTGGTGGATACATTTCCGTTAATACTGGCGGTATACCCGACGCCAACGCCATTCCAATCTCCAAGGTGGATGCCGACGAGGCCATGGATGCAGCGGCCTGCATTGGTTGCGGTGCCTGCGTGGCAACCTGTAAAAATGGTTCGGCCATGCTGTTTGTGGCTGCCCGTGTGTCGTCGCTAGCCAAGCTGCCACAGGGACGCGTAGAGGCTACCCGCAGGGCTAAGGCCATGGTAGCCAAAATGGACGAGCTGGGCTTTGGCGGATGCACCAACACTGGTGCCTGTGAAGTGGAGTGCCCCAAGAATATCTCCATTACCCACATTGCCCGCCTCAACCGCGAGTTTTTAATGGCGAAAATCAAGGATTAATTCCAAAACCGAATAAAGCGGTTACCTTGACAATAAGGTAACCGCTTTCCTTTATGTTTCTGTAAACAAAACAAAAAACAACAATGTTAGTATACAACTTATAGTAAGTTGTTGTAATATTGTTCAGAAATATACTAAGCCATGGCGAAGGAAGAAAAGGTTTACCTATTCGAATATATGATTAAGAGTGTTGTTGATAAATATAAAACACTTAATCACGTAGAGGAGAATGTTGCTTTTTCAGTTTTCAGCAAACTAAAACTCATCAAACTTAACTTTTTTATCTCAGCAGTTAATACTGATGAAAAGGATAATGGGTTACTTGATGTTTTTGATAATTTTTATGCCATGCCATATGGGCATGTAGAAAGCGATGTATATAATAGCATTAAGGAAGGTGAGTTAAAGTTTTTTAATTTAACGGAAACCTCCCTTAATCGAAAGTGCATCTTTGAAACTAATAGTAGATTTTCGAAGGAAGAATCAAGAATAGATGATGCCATTGATTCTCTTCTTGAGAAGAACAGTAAATTTTTTGATTACACTGCATTTCAACTTGTGGAATTAAGCCATGAGTGGTATTCGTGGCGTTTAGTTTTTGATATTGCTCAAAAAAACGGGAAATTTAGTTCCCCAATACCTCCAGAAATAATTCAATCAGAAGAAAAAATATTTGAACTCTCAAATTATGCATCAGTTTAGTTTAATAGAAAGCATAATAGAAGATTATGAATCCTTTGATTGGAATAAATTAGAACCAACCACAGACTTAGACGATATAAAATCTCAGATAATTATTACTGATAAGATCAATGAAATAGCAAAAAGATTATTTGATATTTTAAGCCAATACATTATTAGTGGTGATTTCTTGAGAGAAGACATTGACTATTTTCGATATAAAAATCTTATCGATTCCTTTTCTCATATAAAAAGATTACCAGAAACAAATTATCAGCAAGAACAAGCACTCCTCATCTCTTCGAACATATTTAAGCGCTGGATAAGGTCATTCTATGCCTTTTCACAAGATTTCAACAGGAGAATAAAATCACCAGAAATTGAATTGTCATTTGCCATATATAAAGAGGAACAATTGTCATTTATTACCCTTCCGTTACTTAAAAATCAAACAATTTATCTCGATGCTATAATCAGGCTATATCGACTTGAAATTGCACTGTCAACTAATGGAGAAAGGATCAAAGATCTTCATATTGTTAAAGACGTATTTGAAGGTTCATCTTCAGTTAGTAATGAATTAAGGGAATTGCTAATTGACAAGGTCGATTTACTTATAAAGAAAGTAAAACAGACAAATGCTAAGCGAAACATTCGTTATAATATTAATTTTACACAATTCAGCAACGACACTAAAGAACACCCAATCAATTATTTAAAAGATTTTGATATCGATTTTACTGAAGAATATATAAATGAACAACATCGACAGAATAACAAGAAAGGAATTGCAGAAAGTTTTCGAGACTTTTTTATTGAGATGAAATTTTTCAAAGAGATTGAAAGCCTAGAACAAGCAAAAAAAACTTTTAAACGATTTGAAGACCTTCATTCTCATTCCCAAATTGACTTTGATACATGGGCATATGGTATTTCTTATAATTACCTATATAACAACATTCTTTCTCTTGAATTGAAAAATAAAGATTTATCCTTGAAGGATATAGATGAAAAAATTGAAACAGTTAAAATCATTCAATACCAAAATAGTGTTAACAATTATTTTCCTTATAAGAAATTATGCTCTTGGATAGAGAGCAAAATCGATAAAGATCTAAGTGTTGCAACGCCCAACAATGTAACTAAAACATACATTGATAGATTTGATGTATGTTTGAAAAAATATCGTGAAAATATTATTTGGAGTAAAAAGCACTTGGTATGGCCTTACCAACCTCGATTAGAGGAATGCATTATAATTACTAGTAGTGATAGTATTCCTATCTTCTGTGCATCTTCATTTATTCTTCCAATAAACTATGATTATGAAGAAGGGTGTTTAAAAAAACTTGAAGAATCTTTATCTCTTTTTCAAAGTGTTTATAAAACATCACATTATCTTGAAAAGGAATTAGAAGATATTAACAATTCTAAAAAGGAAGTTCAGGAAGCACTAAGAAAAAATATAGAAATTCTCTCAATCTTTGCTGCTATTGTTCTCTTTGTTATGGGGAACATTCAAATTTATTCTCAAGTTGACACACTAAATAGTGCAATTGCTTTTACTTTGGCGTTTGGTTACGTAATAGCAGTCTTTATACTTCTAATATCCTTAATTATTCGCTCAAACAATGAACAGAAAGAGTCAAAAAAACATAAAATAAAGGTTTTGTGGTTTCTTGCAATTTCAGCGATTATTTTTATTTGCATTATTTTTTTCGCGCCAAATTTACCCCTTTCTTCCTCAAAAAATCATAACGCAAACAAAGTAACTACAATTCAACAGAACGCATCACACGAAACACCCAATGATATATCTGTTACATTAAGGAAAAAGTAAGGATTATATAAACCAACTCCCCGAAAGCAAACCAGAACCGAGCGAAGCTAACTCAACGTAGCCAAATCAGGAATTAGAAATGAGGAACTATAAACTAGTAACCAGCTCCACCTACAACGCCACTTTCTCTCTCCGCCTACGGGTGAACGACACCACGTGCGTGTAGCCAATATACTTTAGCAGCGCCACGGCATGGTTAAAGTATTGTCCCACCGCCTCTGGACTATGGGCGTCGGAGCCAAGCGTTACCGGAACCTTCTGCCTCTTCAGCTCCTTTAGAAAGGTGTAAGAGGGATAAAATTCCTTGCATGGCTTCGTAATGCCTGATGTGTTCAGCTCCACCACCACCCCACTCTGCTTGAATATGGAGGCAGTTTTCTCATACACCTCGTCTAACGGAAAGGAGGGGTAAACACCAAATTTCTTTATGAGATCTACATGGCCCATTACGTCGAACAGGCCAGAGCGGGCCGCATCCTGCACTAGCAGAAAGAATTCGTTATATATTGCGTTTACATCTTTGCTCTTGTAATCTTCGGAATGGGAGTCGAAGTTCCAGCCGTCCATAAAATGCACCGAGCCGATAACGTAGTCAAGCGGTAGCTCATCAATGAGTGTGCAGAGCTCGGCCTCCTTGCCTGGAATAAAATCCACCTCCGCACCCAACTTCACGGTAACCGATGCAGACTTATGGCACACCGACTCTACGCCTGCTGCCATCTCGTGCAACCTTGTCCGTTTTGTGCTCCACTCCGTATCGAACGGCGTAAGGTGATCCGAAAAACCTATCTCCCGCAACCCAACCACCTCGGCTGCCTTAAGCATGGTAAGATGGTCGGCTTTGCCGTCGGAAAAGGTAGTATGCATGTGGTAGTCAACTGGAAGCATTTTGTCGGTATTTAGGGTTAAACAAATATATTGTTCTCCAAATTGGTTTGTCAAAATAGGAAAAATGCAACGATTCACCGCCGTTTTTGTTAATAATTATATGCCAATGCCTAACAGGTTGATGTAGCATATTTTGGGCGCAACATTTTTGAACCAAAAAGTAAGCATCGATCCAAACTATAAATATTTACGACCATGGTAGAAGTAAGTAAAAGTAAGTTCGAACTGGAACGAACAGTGGAGCTGATTCTAGAAAAAGCAACCGAAGCAGGCTGGAGGGTACCAGCCATTCACGACCTCATGCAAACGCTTTCCTCGGTTGGAATAGCCGTTGATCCTGTAAAAGTAATTGAGTTGTGTAGCCCGACCATTGCCGCCGACTTGCTCATCTCCGACGACATGCGGCACTACTCGGCGCTGATGCCCTGCCGAGTTTCGGTCTTTCAGAATAGGTTGGGGGAAACCTACATCTCAAGGCTTAGCGTATCCGCCATGAGCCAAATGGCCGAAAGTAACGTGGGTGCCACAATGGCCCGCGCGGCGGCAGATATGGAAAAAATAATCGCGGGGCTGATAGAGTAGGGTTCGATTTCGGTTACGGAAAAGCTTATCTCCACAATTTTTAACACCACTGCAGGCAGCACCAATTTTGTGCAGCCAGCAGTGGATTCATCACCCCATTTCATGGTCTACTTACCCAGAATCGCGTTCTGGTAATATCGTAGCAAATTGGCATTGTCTATTGAGCCGTGATGTTGAATTTGCTTCCACTCATCACCCTGTTTCACAAAAATTCTTGAAGTTCTAATGGCCAAGTCAACTTTTGTGTCGCCGCTCTCAAAGTAACCCCTCTCCCTGCCCGTTGCAAAAAATATGTTTTCTGCCGAGTGTAGGGAAAAATCGTAGAATTCCACATAGACCTTGGCTCTCCCACCAAATATCCGTTCATAAACGCCCCTAATTTCGTCCCAACCTCTCACTATTCCACCAACAGGATTGTTCATTGAGGCATCCATGCTATTAAGCCAAACTTTTTGCATTAGTTGCAAATCGCGCTGATTAAAGGCCCTATAAAAGCCAATTAAGGCTCTTAGCTGGCCACTTTCAACAACCGATAGCTCCTCGGAACCGGTAATGATCGACAAAATTTTTTCCATGGCTCTACATTTTAATTTTGTGCCAAGTTCAGAATTTATCCAACCACGTCCCTTGATGTATGTTAAGAAAAATTCCTCCGTATTCGGCTAAGCGATTCTGGCTGAATTCCCAAATAGAGCGCAATTTGGTTCAGCGGTAACCGATTCTCGATGGCCCCATACTGCTCCCGGAAAATTTTATACCGTTCGGATGCACTGTTTATGAGCAGCGATTTTTCCCTGCCACACTTTTTTAGCGTTTGTATCTCAAATATTTTCAGCCCAAACCTTATCCATCCCTCATCTCTACCATACAGCTTTTCTACATTTTTTCAATCAATTCTTTTTTCAACCAATTAAAAGCATCACTCTGATTGTATTTAATTTCGGGTCTTAGCAATGCTTCCATATCACCTGTAAACTCTGAACTAACCTCTTTCTCTTCAATGTTAAGTAAGAACTCTTTTTTGCTTGGAGGTCTTTTCCCTGTTGCAAATGATGTATATACTTTAAAGCAATTTATGATTTGCTCATAGTCCAAATCGATGTTTTGTCTGGAATAATCTAAATCAAACAAATCTCTTCCCTTACTTCGTTGGTACAGTGCCCTAAGTTTTGTTCCTAAAAGTTCATTAATATTGTACGTCCTTATTTCTGCCTTACCAGAAAACCATTCACTTTCAACCTCAAAAGGAAAATCAACCCAATCAAGCACAATAAACTACCTCGCAGCAGAGCTGACGAGGTATTAAAACAAAGACAGTTGCTGACTGTGTATCTTTATATATTCTTTTTCTCGACCTTGACCCTTTACATACGCTTGTATTGTAGATTCATCTCCATGCTTACCTACTG